>NZ_LUUK01000182.1 GCF_001644025.1 Methylomonas koyamae | reverse complement strand
GTGACGGCCGGCACGACCTTAAGCAATGCCGGCACGCTCAGTGGTTCCGCGACAGCCGGTACCGATTTGACCAACACCAGCGACATCAGCGGCGACGCCACGGCCACCGCAGGTGGCTTGAGCAACGCGGTGGGCAGCAGCATTGGCGGTAACGCCAGCGCCGGCACCAGTTTGAGCAACGATAGTACGATCGGCGGCAGCGCTACTGCCGGTACTGATTTGACTAACAACGGCGACATCGGCGGCGATGCTACCGCGACGGCGGGGGCTTTGACCAATGCTAGCGGCAAGACCATCGGCGGCAACGCCAGCGCCGGTACGGTGCTGACCAACGACGGCACGATCGGCGGCAGCGCCACGGCCGGTACCGATTTGGCGAACAACGGCGACATCGGCGGCAGTGCTATCGCGACCGTCGGGCACTTAATCAACGGGTTGGCGGGCCAAATAGACGGTGATGCGAGCGCCGGGGCGGAATTGAACAATAGTGGCAGCGTAATCGGCAAGGCGACCGCGAATACCGGCGGTAGCCTGAATGGTGCCGTCGCGCTGACGAATAACGCGGCAGGCCGAATCGAGGGCGGTGCGGAAACTCGGAACGGCGGTCATCTCGACAATTTGGGAACTATCGTTGGCAGCGTGGCGGCTGGCGGAAATTTGACTAACGACGGTGTCATTAGCGGCGACGTCAATGCAATCGGCAGCGTGGTTAATGTCGCCAGTCGCACCATTTCCGGTGACGTCGAGACTGGAACGAGCTTGATCAACGAAACCGGTGCCAGTATTTCGGGGTCGGCCAACGCCGGAAGCGACTTGACCAACGATGGGACGATAGGCGGTAGCGCCAGCGCGGCGACCGGTACGTTGGCCAACGCCGGCAGCGTCGGCGGAAATGCGACGGCTACGTCAGGCGCACTGACCAATGCCGTGGCCGGTTCAATCAACGGTAACGCCAGCGCCGGGACGACGCTGGTTAACGCTGGCGACGTCGCTGGCTCCGCCACGGCGGGTACCGATCTAGTCAACACCGGCACGGTCGGTGCCGCCGCCATAGCCGGTGCGGGAGCGTTAACCAACAGCGGTAGCGTCGGCGCGTTCGCTAACGCCGCGAGTTCGCTAAGCAATACCGGAAGCATTTCCGGCAATGCCGATGCCGCTGACATCGATAATGCCGGCCAAATTGGCGGCGATGCGAGCGCCGGTAACGACCTGAACAATTCCGGCGCGATCTCAGGTAGCGCCCAGGCCGACCGCGATGTCGACAACCGGACCGGCGGCGTGGTCGGAAGCGGTATTCATGCCGGCCGGGATGCATTTAACAACGGCACTGTCCAGGCCGGGGGTATCTCCGCCGACCGGGATATTGCCAGCCTTGCCGACGGCGATATTACCGGTGCCGCGAATGCCGGAAGGGATTTGAGCAACGCCGGCCGAATTCGTGGCGGCGCTCAGGCCGGCGGCGCCTTTAATAACGCCGGACGGCTGGACGGGGACGCGGTGGCCGGTGGCAAAATCACGAATACCGGTACGATCAACGGTCGTGCGGACGCGGCCGGTTCCAGCAGTCAAGCGCTACTAATCGCGCTCGAAGCCGACGGAAACCGCATCGGCTTGCTGAATACCGGTACGATCGGCAACGGCGCGGAAAGCCTAAACGCTACCGATATCGACAATCGCGGCCGTATCGGCGGCGATGTCGCCGCCGCCGGCAATCTGACCAATGACGGCACCATTGGCGGCGACGCGGTGGCGCGAGGCGGTTATCTGCTGAACAATCGCGGCATCGTCGCGGGCGCCGACGTTGAAATCGACGGCGATGCCGAGGCTGCCAGTTATTTGGTCAATGCCGGCCGTATCGGCGGTCAAGCTTGGGCCAAGGCCGGCGATTTGACCAATGCCGAAGGCGGACGAATCGGCGGCTTGGTCTTAGTCGGAGACGGGGCCCCGGAGGCGGCTGGCGACACCGTTAATGCCGCGTTGACGATGGCGGCGCCGCCGGCCGACGCCGCCTACAATATCGTCAATGCCGGCAGGATCGACGGCGATACCAGCGCGCCGGGCAATATCGTCAATAGCGGCACGATAGGCGGGCGGACGACGGCCGGCGGCAACGTCGAAAATACCGGCACATTGGACGGCCGAGTTCGCGCCGGAGGCAGCGTCACCAACGCCGGTAACATCGACGGCGATATCATCGCCGGCGGCGATATCGACATCGGCGGCCGCGTGAATGCGGCCTTGCTGCAAGCTGGGAACAACATCCTGGTTTCCGGCAGTTTGACCGGTAGGGCCGATAGCGGCCTGACCCTACAGGCGGTGCAACTGATTTTGGCCGGCGCGCGGATTTACAGTCCGGCCGCAATGAACATCGGCACGCCGTTGCAAATCACCCAAGTGATTTTTTCAGGCGGGGGTACGACGGTTTGGGTGCATGGCGATTTGGGCGTTAAAAACGAGGTTTACTATCGGCTGCCGAAAGGCGGCGATTACGGCAATATTCTGGGTAGCGAGACCGGAAAACTTTGGGTGCAGGCCGACAATTTGAAAGCGATCAAAGCCAATCCGCAATACCAGGGCTATTTGGCACCGGCCGGTAGCAGCCGCTCCGATTGGACGCCGGCCGCCGGGTTGAACCTGTTCGTCAACGGTTTCCAAAGTGGACAGCCCGGTAATTTGGTCAATGTCGATGTCTCCATCGTCGCCAAACCGGTGGATTTGCCGGATGTTCCGAACGATCCCTGCGGTAACGGCAGTTCGCTGGAGTTTAAGCAGAGCAACGGCGTTGTTCTGGCTTACGAGCAAATTCTGCCGTTTTCGGTATTCGGCGATGCGCCGCTCTCGCTGAGTTTGGCGGCGGCCGATCGCTTAAGCGTAACTTTCGACGCCCCTTCGACCGGCCGTTCTTGCGGTAAGGCATAAGCGATGGCGATACGGCGAAAGCTTGGGATGTTGGACGGTCGCGGTTTGGTACAACGCGGAGCCAAGCCGGCGCCGGATGCGGGGACTGTCGGCCCGGACAGATTGAAGGCCGCCACGGCGCTCGCTAAGCGAAACCCGATTTGGTCTCGCCGCTTGGGAATTGGATTAGTGATTGCCGCCTTCGCGACCAAGACCGTGGCGGACGAACCGCCGCCGCTGAATGCCGACCCGACCAAGTCCCGACAGCCGACCTTGGCCCAGCCGGAGCGGCCGGCTGTTGGCAGCGGCGGTTTCGTGTTGCCGGAACTGCCTAAGTCGGGAGCCCCGGCGTCGACCGGCGGCAGCGTCGAGCTGCAGCGTGTCATTTTCGACGGAAATACTGTTTTCGAAGACGCGGAACTACAGAGCGTCGCGGCGGCATTTTTGCGGCGTCCGATTGGCGCCGCCGATATCGAAATGCTACGCCGCGCGGTCAGCCAATATTACATTGATCACGGCTACATCAATTCCGGCGCCGTGCTGGCGAGTCAGTCGCTGGCCGACGGCGTGCTGCGCCTGAATATCGTCGAAGGGCGGTTGACCGAAGTCCGGCAGAGCGGGCAACAGCGTTTGCGCGAGGGGTATTTGCGAGACCGCTTGTTGGTTGGGGCCGGCGAGCCTTTAAGGGTCGAGGATTTACAAGACAGTTATCGGCAATTGCTGGCCGACCCGTTGATTCAACAACTGAATGGTCGCTTGGTGCCGGGGGAAAAGCTGGGCGAGGCGATTTTGGATTTGCGAGTCGAGCGGGCCAGGCCTTACCAGTTATATTTGGGCGCCGACGATTACCAGACGCCGGCCGTGGGCGCGTATACCGGCCGGGTTGGCGGTTGGGTCGACAACTTGTTGACGCTCGGTGAACGGATAGACGGTCAGTTCATCGTCAATGAAGGCGTGCAGGGTTACAACACCGGTATCAGTGTGCCGCTGACCGCGCGCGATTTGCGGGCCAGTTTTCGCTACAGCGACACCTACAGCAGCATCGTCGAACCGCCGCTGGAGACTCTGAACATTACCAATCACATCGTCGGTTTCGAAGCCGGACTTAGCCATCCGATCTATCGGCGCTTTAACGACGATCTGACATTCAGCGTGAATATGGCGTTTCGCGAAAATCGCAGCCAAGTCAGCAATACTTGCCAACCGATTTCCGGCGGCGAAGGCTTGGGGTGCGCGACCCAAGCCAGCGTCATGCGAATTGCCCAGCATTTTTCGCATCGCGGCGAGGACACGGGATTGGTGTTTTGGTCTACCTTCAACGTCGGTTTGGATATGTTGGGGGCGACGACTAATCGACCGGGTTTGCCCAGCGGCCAATTTTTCAGTTGGTTGGGCCAGAGTTTGTTTTCGGTGAAGTTGTTGGAGAACGGCGCGGCCCTGTTGGTGAAGGCGAATATTCAGTTGGCGGATAAGCCGCTACTAAACTTGGAACGTTACGCGTTGGGCGGGGCGTATACGGTCAGAGGTTATCGGGAAAATACTTACGTGCGCGACAACGGCTTCAATGTCGGCGCCGAAGTCAAATATCCGCTTTACCTGGATGCCGGCGGCCGCGACGGCCTGCATTTGGTGCCGTTTATCCAATACGGCGGCGCTTGGGACAGCCCGACCGCGACCAATGCTCGGCCATCCACTCATTATCTGTATTCGGCCGGTATCGGCTTGCAGTGGCAGTTTCGAGGTTTGACGACCGAATTTTATTGGGCGCATGCGTTTACGCCGGTGCCGAATCGGCAACGCACCAGCCACAGTATTCAAGACGACGGTATCCATTTTCGGGTCAATTTCAACGTTTTTTAGCGGAATAGACTCTAACGGAGTGGCGATATATCGCGTGCGTTACGAAATGCCGTGCCGATTTCGGTAGGCGAATGGCGGTTCTGACGTTCGGCGCTCCGCGAGATATTCGTTAAATCCTTTTCAGAACAAGTTGTTATCGGAAGCAAGGCGGCTTCGGTCGTGGTTGGCACGCTTGTTGACATATTAAGCTGGTTGGAGACGCCAACCTCGACGCCGGAGCGACGATAGCGAAATCGGTTCTCGGCGGATCGGCAGGGGGGATCGGTCGAATAGCCGCGATAGCGATTGCCGAAAATCCGGTCCAGCCATGGCCAATCCAAGACGAGGAAATCGAATTGCCAAATTTAATGCTAGAAGCGCAAATGCGGCTAGACTTGATTGCCATAACTGTTCTGGCGCTGGGAGTGGCGGTTGGAAATGCCGCGTCGGCCGAGATGCCGGTGCCGGTTTCCGCCGCCGAGATTCGATCGGTAGTCTTGCGAGGCGAGCAACTGCGAGACAACGGTGAGTTGCAAGCGGCGCAACAACAGTTCGATGCCGCGCTGCAAGCGGTGGTCGATGTTAAGGGCGATATAGGTTTATTGGCGGCGGTCGAGGCGGCGGCGGGTTACAACCTGTTCTTGTTGAACAGTAAAGAGGCCGCCGAACCCTTGCTCAAAGCCGCTTATCGGAGTACCGAGACCGGGCCGGACTATTTACGCGGATTAGTTGGGCTCTATTTGAGCGAACTGGCTCTAGCCGGGGGCGATCGGCAACAGGCCTTGCAATACGCAGATCAGGCTGAAGCGGCTTTGCGGAGCCAGGGCGACAGCCCGTTACGAATGAGCGTGGCGTTGAGTCGGACGGCGGCGGGTGAAGATAAAAGCGGTCGAGTTGCCGCATTGCTTGAGCTGGCTGCCAGAATTGAAAGTTTGCCGAACGATTTTCCGGCGGCCAAGGTACGGCTGAAAACCGCCGAGGCTTTGCTGGCCGAGGCGGCGCCGAGCGATGGCCAGGGCTGGGTTGGCGCGGCGTATGCCGCACTGGACAAGGTGTTGGCGGGCGCTAACCCGCCGCCGCGCATGCGGGTGGAGGCCTTGTTGGGGATGGCCAGATTATATCGCCAGCAAAACCGCGATCGCGAGGCCCTGGCACTGACCGAGCAAGCGTTGGCCTTGGCCGGAGATCGACGCTACCTGGAATTGCTGGCCGAGCTTGAGGCACTGCAAGGCGACTTGTTGCTGCGTTTGGGACAACAGGTACCGGCGCTACGCGCCTACGAGCAGGCGGTGAACGATTTGTTGGCGATTCGGGGCGATTTGCCGATCAATTTACCCGATGGTCGCAGCGCGATCGATACCGTGATCGATCCGTTACACCGTGGCTACGTCGATTTGTTGTTACGGCAAGCCGGCACCGGCGATTCCGAGCAACAGGCGCTGAACAAGGCCATGTCCAGCATGGAAGCGATCAAGGAAGCCGATTTGCAGGACTTTTTTTTGGGGCGGTGTTCGATCTCGGTGCAAACCCGGGACGATTGGCGAGAACTGGCGTTTCCGGAAACCGTCATCGTTTACCCGATTTTGTTGACCGACAGGCTGGAGTTGTTGATGAAGCATGGCCCGCTCGTTGTGCGACGTAGCGTGCCGGTGTCGGCCGAGCGGGTACGCGAACAGGCGCAAATCCTGACGCAGCGCTTGCATGCCGGCAAGGACTACCGGGCCGCGGCCAAACAGCTTTACCAGTGGCTGTTCGAACCGATTGCCAACGATGTCGCGGCGGCCGGCGCGAAATTGCTGCTCTACGTGCCCGACCGCAATTTGCGGGCGGTGCCGTACTCGGTGTTACAGGATGGCGGCCGGTTTTTGGTCGAACAATACGCGATCGTGACATTGCCGGGTTTGACGTTTCAAAATTGGGACAAGCAGGTCGCGAAACGGAAGAACTTGCGGGCCCTGGTCGCCGGTTTGAGCCGGCCGGACGGCGCCGCGATCGACACGCTGCCAGACAACGTCGTCGAACGTTTGATCGGCAATAAACCCGCCGATGTCGCGCAGAAAGCCATGGACCGTTCGCGCTTGGTCGAAGAATTGAGCTTGCCCAATATCGAGCGGGAAATCGATTCGGTCGCGAAACGACAGAACAGCACGATGTTATTGAATAATCAATTCACGGCGTCGGCGTTGAAGAGGGATATAGAAACCGGCGATTACGCGAAGGTGCATATCGCTTCGCACGGGTATTTCGGTAAGAACGCCAAGGAAAGTTTCGTGATGGCTTACGATCAGAATCTGACCTTGCTGGATTTCGAGGGCAGCTTGGGTGGCGATCGGTTGAAGAGCGAACCTATCGATTTATTGACGCTGAGTGCTTGCGAAACGGCCGAAGGCGACGACCGGATGCTGTTGGGTTTCAGCGGATTGGCGGTCAAGAGTAACGTTTTAAGCGCGGTCGGTAGCCTGTGGTCGATCAACGATCAGGCCGCCACCGAATTCATGCATTTGTTTTACGACGGATTGGGCAATTCCTTGAACAAGGCGGAAGCGATGCGTCAGGCGCAGATCGCGATGATTAAGTCCAAACGTTTTAAACACCCGTTTTTTTGGTCGCCGTTCATTCTGATCGGCGGGTGGCAATAACCGACCCTAACAGGAGCAGGACTGAACCATGGCCGATTTATCCGGTTTACTGGACGAGATTTCCGCCGACAACCCTTGCGGCGACAATCTGGAATACGACAACGCCAGGGTGGCGTTGGATACCGATATTCTAGGGACGCCGGAGAATCAATTTTCCGGCGAAAAAGCCATGCCGCCCAATTGGCGGCAAGTGCAAAAGGATGCGTTGGCCTTGCTGGGGCGGTCCAAGGATCTGCAGGTCGCCCTATATTTAATCCGTTGTCTGATTCCGACCGAAGGCGTGCGCGGTTTTCGAGACGGTTTAAACCTGTTGACCGAGTGGATAGATCGCTACTGGGAGCACCTGCATCCCCAGCTTGATCCCGACGATGGCCTCGATCCGACCCTCAGGATCAATATCATCGAAGAACTGAACAATTTCGATTGGGTGCTCAGGCCCTTAAGCCAGACGATGTTGGTTGAGTCAAAATCGGTGGGTCGGTTTTGTTTGCGCGATATGCAATACGCCACCGACAAGCTCGACCTCCCGGCCGGCCAGACCAAGCCGGAAATCAGTGCGATCAACGCGGCGTTTCTGGATGTCGAACTCGAGGAGCTAGCGGCCAATTTTCAAGCCATCAATGACAGCATGGCGCTATTGGACCGCTTGGATGCGGCCGTTGTCGATCGAGTAGGCAATAGCCAGGCGGCCAGTCTGAGCGCGGCCAAGGCCTTGTTTAAAGAGATTCGGCATTTTTTCGAGCAATTTGCCGGTAGCCGCTTGGCTGACCAAGTCGAGCCGGAAAGCGACGTTGCCGAGGAGAATGTGGCGGATGCCGGCGAAACGGTCCGGGTGTCCGCCAAGCCCAAGGCGGGAGTAGGCGAAATAGCGACGCGCCAGGATGTTTTGAAATCGTTGGATTTGATTTGCAAGTATTACGCGGAGAACGAACCCTCCAGTCCGGTACCGATTTTATTGTTGCGGGCAAAACACCTGGTGACCGCCGATTTTCGCGAAATTGTCCTAAATTTGATGCCGGATGCCCTGACGCATATCGATGCGTTGAAAGGCCCCGATCCACACTAACCTTTTTTGTAGTCGTTAAATATCTCAAGCGGAGAATATCATGGCAGAAAGCAGTCAAAAGTTTATTCAAAGGAACCGGGCGCCCCGGGTCCAGATCGAGTACGACGTCGAGTTGTACGGCTCGGAAAAAAAGGTGCAGTTGCCGTTCGTGATGGGCGTCATGTCCGATTTGTCCGGCAAGCCGGCGGAACCGTTGGCGCCGGTGGCGGATCGTAAGTTACTGGAAATCGATGTCGATAATTTCAACGAACGCTTGAAATCGATGAAGCCGCGCGTGGCTTTCCAGGTGGCGAATACTCTGACCGGCGAAGGAAACCTGAATGTCGATATTACCTTCGAAAGCATGGACGACTTTTCGCCGGCCGCCGTCGCCAAACGGGTCGCCGGCCTGGATAAAATCGTCGAAGCCCGCACGCAGTTGTCCAATCTGATCACTTATATGGACGGCAAGACCGGAGCGGAGGAATTGATTGCCAAATTGATCAACGATCCAGCGTTGCTGCAAACCTTGGCCGCCTCGGCCAAACCGGCCGACGCCGAAGGCAGCGAGGGTTAAGTCATGGCGGAATTGGAAAATCAAGCCGCGCAAGGCGCAACCCAAACTCTGGAACTGGACGACTTTTCGGCGCTGTTGGCGAAGGAATTCAAGCCGGGCACCGAAGCCGCCAGCCAAGTCAATACCGCAGTCGGCACCTTGGCTCAATACGCGTTACAGGACGTCACCAAGGTCTCCGACGATGCGATCAAGAGTATCCAGGCCATCATTGCCGGCTTGGATCAAAAAATCACCGAGCAGCTTAACCTGGTTCTGCACCACCCGGATTTTCAAAAACTGGAAGGGGCTTGGCGAGGCCTGCACTATTTGGTGAACAACACCGAAACCGACGAGATGTTGAAAATCAAGGTATTGAACATCTCGAAAAACGAATTGGGTAAAACCCTGAAAAAATTCAAGGGAACGGCCTGGGATCAAAGCCCCTTGTTTAAAAAGATGTACGAAGAGGAATACGGCACCTTTGGCGGCGAACCCTTCGGCTGTCTGGTGGGCGACTACCACTTCGACCACAGCCCGCAAGATGTCGAGTTGTTGGGCGAGATGGCGAAAGTCAGCGCCGCCGCGCACGCGCCTTTCATCTCCGGTGTGGCGCCTTCGGTGTTGCAGATGGAAAGTTGGTCGGAGCTCGCCAATCCCCGCGATCTAACCAAGATTTTCCAAACGCCGGAGTATGCGGCCTGGCGCTCGTTGCGGGAGTCGGAGGACTCGCGTTACATCGGTCTGGCGATGCCGCGTTTCCTGAGCCGCTTGCCTTACGGTTCGAAAACCGATCCGGTCGAGGAGTTCGATTTCGAAGAAGATACGTCCGGCGCCGACAGCAGCAAGTACACCTGGGCCAACGCCGCGTACGCAATGGCGGTCAACATCAACCGCTCGTTCAAGCTTTACGGCTGGTGTTCGCAAATTCGCGGCATCGAGTCCGGCGGTGCGGTCGAAGGTTTGCCGGTGCACTCGTTCCCGACCGACGACGGCGGTGTCGATATGAAATGCCCGACCGAAATCGCAATCACCGATCGGCGCGAGGCCGAACTGGCGAAAAGTGGCTTCATGCCGTTGTTGCATAAGAAAAATACCGATTTCGCGGCCTTCATCGGCGCGCAGTCCTTGCAAAAACCGTTCGAATACCAGGATCCCGACGCGACGGCCAACGCCAACTTGGCGGCCCGCTTGCCTTACTTGTTCGCGACCTGTCGCTTCGCGCATTACTTGAAGTGTATCGTTCGCGATAAAGTCGGATCTTTCAAGGAGCGTCAAGACATGCAGGCTTGGCTGAATACTTGGATCAGTCAGTACGTGTTGACCAATCCGGCGGTAGCCACCGAAAAAGACAAGGCGCGCAGGCCGTTGGCGGGCGCCGAGGTGATTGTCGAGGAAGTGGAAGGCAACCCAGGCTACTATCAGTCCAAGTTCTTTCTGCGGCCGCATTATCAATTGGAAGGGTTGACGGTGTCCTTGCGTTTGACCTCTAAATTACCGTCACAAAAAGGTTAGACCGGTTCGGCGAACCGAGTTTGGTATGCGTTGGCGGCGGCCGCCTATTTTTGGCTGCCGCCAGCGGCAGATGTTTTATACATCCCGGCGCGCCGGGGCTATAAATCTCAGGGTAAAGATACCCGTTAAATTTTTTCTTAAAACTTGATCGGAAAGGAGAGCACCATGATTTTATTAAAATTCGCAACCGAAATTAAAGGCGACAGCACCGTAGCCAGCCACAAGGACTGGATTACGCTGGACAGCCTGCAAATGGGCGTGGGCCGGGCGATTTCGCAAAGTGGCGGCGGTAAGGACCGCGACACCAGTAATCCATCGTTTTCGGAAGTAACTTTTACCAAAAATATGGACGTGGCGTCGGTGGATTTGTGGATGCAAGCCATTTGCGGCAAAAGTTTGGGAACCGCAACCATTCACTTCATCCAAACCGGCGGCAGCGATGCCAAGGGCCAGGTTTATTTGGAAATCGAACTCGCGGATGCGATTATCAGCAGCTACAGTCAAGGTAGCGGCGGCGATCGTCCGACCGAGAGTATCTCGATCAATTTCAACGAAATCAAAATGAAATACAACTCGTTCGGCGAAGGCGAGGCACCGATTACCGGTGCGTTCAAAGGTTGGAGCGTCAAAGCCAACGAAACCGTTTAAGGGCCTACCCCCGGCGGTTTTCCGCCGGGGTTTTTCCATTTTCTGGAGTCATCCATGCAGGACGTTTCACGCTTGATTGCCGACGGCGATTTGGACGAGGCGTTGCGGAACACGCAACAACTCATCCGGCAAAACCCAGCGGAGCCAAAATCCCGCATCTTGCTGTTTCAGCTTTATTGTCTGTTCGGTCAATGGGACAAAGCCCTGACTCAATTGAACGTGTTACGGGACCTGGACAAATCCACCCTGCTGATGGTCGGCACTTACGAACAAGTATTGCAATGCGAGGCATTGCGCAAGGATGTTTTCGCCGGACTGAAAACACCACTGATTTTTGGCGAGCCGCGGGAATGGCTGGCGTTGTTGCTGGAAGCGCTAAAACTGGAAAATAACGGCAACTATCAACAGGCCGCCCAGATGCGCGTCCAGGCCCTGGAGCAGGCGCCCGCCACCTCGGGGAGTGTCGACGGTACGCCGTTTGCGTGGATCGCCGACGCCGATAGTCGGCTTGGGCCGTGTTTGGAAGCGATCATGAATGGTCGCTATTACTGGATTCCGTTTATGCAAATCGGCAAGATTCAGTTGGAGCCGCCCACGGATTTACGCGATTTGGTTTGGGTCCCGGCCCACTTTACCTGGGTCAACGGCGGCGAGGCGGACGGTTTGATTCCGACCCGTTATTCCGGTTCGGACGCATCCGACGACCCGCGGATACGCCTGTCGCGGCTGACCGACTGGCAAGCGGTCGCCGACGGAATCGTTCACGGACTTGGGCAACGTTTGTTGGCCACCGATGTCGACGATTACGCGTTGCTGGACTTGCGCCTGATCGAATTGGCTAGCGAGTAGGGGCACGCGAAATGGCTGAATTGTTGCATTCCGAGCGCTTGCAACCCTCGTTACTGGATCGTCTGACCGACGATGCGCCGGAGAATCGGACCGAGGCGCGCGAGCAGCGGGTGATGTCGTTGCGTCAGTTGCGGCAAAGCGTGCTGCGCGATTTGAGTTGGTTGCTCAATACCGCGGCGCTGGAGAGCATGATGGATTTGTCCGAGGTGCCGCATGCCGCGCGCTCGGTGATCAATTTCGGTTCGCCGGTGTTTTCCGGCGTGGCGGTGACCGGCATCGACGTGCGTAAGGTCGAAACCAAGGTTCGGCAAGCCATCGCTCAGTTCGAACCGCGCATTTTGGCCGACAGCCTCAGCGTCGAATTGATCAAGGACAGCGAACAAATGAGCAATAAAGCGCTGTCGTTTCGAATAGAAGGCGATTTGTGGGCGCAACCGCTACCCGTGCATTTGTATATCCGTAGCGATCTGGATTTGGAAACCGGGGAAATCACCGTGAAGGATTGGGACGGTTAGGCGATGGACCCCAAGTTGCTGAAATATTATAACCGCGAGCTGCAATACGTGCGCGAGGTCGGTGCGGAATTCGCGGCCGAATATCCCAAGATTGCCAGCCGTCTCGGTCTAGACACTTTCGAATGCTCCGATCCCTATGTCGAACGCTTGTTCGAAGGCTTCGCCTTTATGGCGGCGCGGGTGCAGCTTAAGGTCGATGCCGAGTTTCCCAATTTTACGCAGCAATTGCTGCAAATCGTTTACCCGCATTATTTGTCGGCAACGCCGTCGATGGCGGTCGTCGAGTTCAAACCGGATTTTGCCGAAGCGGCCTTGGCCGACGGTGCGACGATTCCCAAGGGGACGGTGCTGCGTTCGCAAATTGCCAAGGGCGAACAGACGGCTTGCGAATATCGTACCTCGCAAGCGGTGGAATTGTTGCCGCTACAGATTGGCCAACTCGAATACCTGCCGACCCTGGCGGCGGTTTCGAGTCATGGCGTGTCGGCCGGCAAATATGCCGTGCCGGTCAAGGCGGCGTTGCGCATCGTGCTACGCAGCTTGGGCGGCGCCAAATTCAATAAAATCGCGCTCGACCGCTTGCCGCTGTTTCTGCGCGGGGCCGGCAATATTCCCTATCGGCTCTACGAACAATTGTTGGCCAATGTCGTCGGCATTGCCGGAAAACACACCCGAGCCAATGCTTCCACGGTGCGTTATTTGGACGGCGGTCGTCATTGGGTGCGAGGAATGGGCTTCGAGCCGGAAGAGGCCTTACTGCAACAAACGCCGAGGTCGTTCGACGGCTACCGGATTTTGCAGGAATATTTCGCGTTTCCGGAGCGGTATCTGTTTATCGAATTGGATGGCTTGACCGAACTGGCGGCGGCTTGCGACGGCGAGGAACTCGAATTGTTCGTGTTGCTGGACCGTAGCGACGCTCAATTGATTAACGTGCTGGATCAAAACAATCTAGCCTTATTTTGCGCGCCGGCCATCAATCTGTTCCCGAAGCGGACCGATCGGTTGCAGATCGATCAGCGCCAATCCGAATATCACATTGTCGTCGACCGCAGTCGCCCGATGGATTACGAAGTCTACAGCGTCGCCGAAGTGACCGGTTATAGCAAGGATCAGGGCAGCGAACGCGCGTTCCTGCCGTTCTACGGCTCGAAAACCGCTTACCAGGGCCACGGCGAGACCGCCTTCTACTCGCTCAGGCGCGTGAAACGGGTGCTGTCATCGAGACAGCGGCGTAAGGGCGTGCGCTCCAGCTATATCGGCAGCGAGGTGTTCGTCGCGTTGGTGGACGCCGCCGAAGCGCCGTATGCCGGCAATTTGGCGCAATTGGGGCTGGAGACGCTATGCACCAATCGCGACTTGCCGTTGGTGATGCCGGTCGGTCTCGGCGATACCGATTTTACGTTGCAGATTAGCGCCCCGGTCAAGGCGATACGTTGCATCGTCGGGCCTACCCGGCCGTTGCCGGCGGCCTACGAAGCGGACTCGGTCTGGCGTTTGGTAAACCATTTATCGCTGAATTATCTGTCGCTGATCGATACCGATCCGAAAATCGGCGCCGGCGCGTTACGCGAACTATTAAGTCTGTACGCCGACCAGCGCGAGCCGGCCGTCAAAAAGCAGATCGAGGGCGTGATCTCGGTCAACGCTAAAAACGTGGTCAGGCGTATCGATGCCAATGGGCCGATGGTCTTCGGCCGCGGGCTGGAAATTACCGTGGTATTGGACGAGTCCGCCTTCGAGGGCGGCGGTTATTTTCTGCTGGGTACGGTACTGGAACGCTTCTTCAGCCGCTATGTGTCGATCAATTCGTTCGTCGAAACCGTGATTCGCAGCACCGATAGAGGCGAGGTGGCGCGTTGGCCTGCGAGGATGGGATGTCGTCACACGATTTGATGGCCGAATTGATCAAGGACGCGTCGCGATTCGATTTTTTCGAGGCGATGCGCTTGATCGAGTGCGCCAATCCCGACAAGCCTCGGCTGGGAACCAGCGTTAAAGCCGTGGACGATCCGGTGCATTTGTCGCAAGAGCCGGAGTTGGAATTCCCGGCTTCGACGGTGGCTCGCTACCACGCCGACGGCGCCAAGCCGCGCTTGGCCGTGAATTTCATGGGTTTGTTCGGTCCCAACGGACCGTTACCCTTGCATTTGACCGAGTACGCCCGCGAACGTCTCCGGCATCATCACGACCCGACCTTCGCGCGCTTTGTCGACGTGTTTCACCACCGGATGATAGGCCTGTTCTACCGAGCCTGGGCCAATGCTCGGCCGGAGGTGAGCTACGACAGGCCCGAGACCGACCGCTTCGGTTTCTACGTAGCGGCCTTGCAAGGCACGGCCGGCAACGCTTTTCAGGATCGCGACGCGCTGCCGGATCGGGCTCGGCTATTTTATGCCGGCCATTTTTCGGGACAGGCCAAGCACCCGGATGGGTTGCGGTCTATTCTTTCCGATATTTTGCGGGTTCCGGTGCGGATCGCCGAATTTGTCGGCGAATGGATGGATATACAGCCGCGCGAACAGACTCGTCTGGGCTTGAGCATGGTCACCGCCGCGTTGGGACAGTCCGCCGTGATTGGTGCCAGCGTGTTCGGTTGTCAGCACAAGTTCAGAGTCGTGCTGGGGCCGTTGCCGTTGGTTTTGTATTTGGCGCTGCTGCCGGGCGGGATCTTGCTGCCGCAACTGGTGGCCATCGTCCGGCAATACGCCGGCGACGAGTGGGTGTGGGATGCTCAACTGAGTTTGCAGGCCGATCAAGTGCCGGCCGAGCTCTGCTTGGGGCAACCGGCCCAGCCGGCGGTTCTGGCCGAGCGCGGTGGCGGGCAGCTGGGCTGGAGTCTGTGGTTGGGGCCGCGCTCGACCTGCGCCGATGCCGACGATTTAACGCTTAACCCGTTCATCGCCGCTGTCGGCGCCCGATGAGCGATACCTAAAACGATAACGATGGGAACCAACGATGGCGGAAATTAGCCGAGTCAAGCTGTTCGGGAAGTTAAACAAGGTTTGCTACAAAGCCGTGGAAAGCGCGACGGTGTTTTGCAAATTACGCGGTAACCCTTATGTCGAACTGGTGCATTGGTTGAGCCAGTTGCTGCAATTGCCGGACTCCGATATTCACCGTCTGCTCAAGCATTACGGCTTGGACGGTTCGGTGATCGCCAAGGAAGTGACAGCGGCGTTGGACAAATTGCCGCGCGGTTCCACCGCCATTTCCGACTTCTCGCCGCACATTGAGGACAGTGTCGAGCGCGGCTGGGTTTACGGCACCTTGCTGTATGGCGAAAATCAAGTGCGTAGCGGGCATCTGTTGATCGGCATGTTGAAAACCAAGGCGCTACGCAACGAATTAATCGGCATTTCCCGCGAGTTCGACAAACTGAAACCGGACACCGTTACCGACGAATTTCCGAAAATCACCGCCGGTTCCCCGGAAGAAGGTTTGGCGGCCAGCGACGGCTCGCATATCGCCGCGACGCCCGGCGAGGCCAGCGGCGCGATCGCGCCGGCGGCGATGGGCAAGCAAGAAGCATTGAAGCAGTTTACCGTCGATCTGACCGAACAGGCCCGTAACGGCAAGATCGATCCGATTGTCGGTCGCGACGAGGAAATCCGCCAGGTTATCGACATCCTGATGCGCCGCCGCCAGAACAACCCGATCCTGACCGGCGAGGCGGGCGTCGGCAAGACCGCCGTCGTCGAAGGCTTCGCGCTGAAAATCGTTGCCGGCGACGTGCCACCGTCGTTGCGGGACGTCAGTTTGCGCACCTTGGATGTCGGCTTGTTGCAAGCCGGCGCCAGCATGAAGGGCGAATTCGAAAACCGTCTGCGTCAAGTGATCGAAGAAGTTCAGGCTTCGCCGAAGCCGATCATTTTGTTCATCGACGAAGCCCATACCCTGGTAGGCGCCGGCGGCGCGGCGGGTACCGGCGACGCGGCCAACCTGCTGAAACCGGCCTTGGCGCGCGGCGCATTGCGTACCGTCGCGGCCACGACCTGGGCCGAATACAAAAAACATATCGAAAAAGATCCGGCCTTGACCCGCCGCTTTCAAGTCGTGCAAGTTCACGAACCCGACGAAGCCAAAGCCATCGGCATGATGCGCGGTGTCGTATCGGTGCAGGAGAAGCACCATCAAGTCTTGATTCTGGACGAGGCGCTGGAAGCCGCCGTCAAACTGTCGCATCGCTACATTCCGGCTCGGCAATTGCCGGATAAAGCGGTCAGCTTGCTGGATACCGCCTGCGCCCGTGTCGGCGTCAGTCAACACGCGGTGCCTGCGGAAGTCGACGATTGCCGCAAGCGCATCGACGCGCTGGAAACCGAACTGGCGATCATCGGCCGCGAGAAAGCCGTCGGCGTCGAAGTGGCGGGGCGCGAGGAACTGGCCAACGAAAAACTGGCCGCCGAACGCGAGCGCCTAGTCGGTTTGGAAGAGCGCTGGAATGCGGAGAAAGCCTTGGTCGAACAGATTCTGGCGCTGCGCGGCAAGCTACGCGCCGCCGGGCACGCGGTGGACGGGGCCAGTGACGCCGAGGCCGGCGGCGAGGATCGCGACGCGTTGCTCGCCGAATTGAAAGCCCTGCAAGCGCAGTTGCACGAACAACAAGGCGAATCGCCGTTGATTTTGCCGACCGTCGACCATCAGGCCGTGGCTTCGGTGGTGCAGGATTGGACCGGCATTCCGGTCGGCCGGATGGTCAAAAACGAAATCGAGACCGTGCTGAAATTGGCGGACAATCTGGAGCAACGCATCATCGGCCAACGCCACGCGTTGGAGATGATCGCCAAGCGCATCCAGACCTCGCGCGCCGGTCTCGACAACCCCAACAAACCGATCGGCGTGTTCATGTTGGCCGGTACCTCCGGCGTCGGCAAGACCGAAACCGCGCTGGCACTGGCCGAAGCGCTCTACGGCGGCGAGCAAAACGTCATCACCATCAACATGAGCGAATACCAGGAAGCGCATACCGTCTCCACGCTGAAAGGCGCGCCTCCCGGCTACGTCGGTTACGGCGAGGGCGGCGTATTGACTGAAGCGGTGCGGCGGCGGCCCTACAGCGTGGTGTTGCTGGACGAGGTGGAAAAAGCCCATCCGGATGTCCACGAAATCTTCTTCCAGGTGTTCGACAAGGGCTGGATGGAAGACGGCGAAGGCCGGGTCATCGACTTCAAAAACACGCTGATCTTGCTCACTACCAACGCCGGTACCGATTTGATCGCGAACCTGTGCAAGGACCCGGATCTAATGCCGGAACCGGAAGGCATCGCCAAAGCCTTGCGCGAACCGTTGTTGAAGGTGTTCCCTCCGGCGTTGCTGGGCCGTCTAGTTGTGATTCCGTACTACCCGCTCAGCGACGAAATGATAGGCGCGATCGCCCGCTTGCAACTAAATCGCATCAAAAAGCGGGTGGAAGAATCGCACAAAGTGCCGTTCAGCTATGACGACGAGGTGATCAAACTGATCGCCAGTCGCTGTACCGAACTGGAAAGCGGCGGCCGGATGATAGACGCGATCCTGACCAATACCGTGTTGCCGAAAATCAGCGAGGAATTTTTGATCCGGATGATGGAAGGCACGCCGATCGAGCGAGTGCATGTCAAGGTCGAGGACGGGGAGTTTGGGTATGGGTTTGAATAACACGTATTATATTAATAAAGGTTATTGGATGAGTTGGTCGATGAATGACTAGGTCTAAATGTTTTATGTGGTTTTTCGGGTGTTTTGTGGTTGTTTATTTTATTAAAGGATAAAATATGTCCCTAACTGTTATTGAGAAAGATGCTTGCAAACTGCTTCTAAGTCAAATTAAAAGTGATTATCTGAGTGAAAAATTGACCAAGAATAGTTTAGGTCTTACAGCTCGCGATCTTTATATTCCATTTTCGAAGTTTTCTTGCACTGTTGAGTATTTAAAAACTGGAATCCCCCGGAAAGACAAAATTCTTAAAGGGGATGTGGGTGGGGCGCACGAATTTATGTATATAGTCAGTGGTAATAATCATCTTGATATTACCGGGCATGTAAAAAACTCTCAAGGGATTGATAAGACTGTAAAGCTTGGTGGCAAGGCTGGCGCTGCTTTGTTCAATGTTCATGTTACATTTACCGGTGTTTCCGATGCGGTTAAAAAGGAATTGCAAAAACAAATTCAAGCTTCAAATGAATTAAAGAAAAAGTTTAAAGAGAAGATGGAGATTGAACAAAAACAAGCAAGTCAGTTTAGTAATAATCCTTTTGCAGCTCTGGATGAAGGGGATTTCTAGCGATGCTAAATGGAATCGGATAACCGCCAAGCGATGTTTTAAGCGGCATGTAGTAGAATGGTTCAGCGATTTGCTACGAGTTATTTGGTTGTCGAATGACAGGGTTTTTTCAGGTAGCGGGCTTTGAGATAAAATTAAGCAAGATGGTTTTATCGGTCAGGTGGCTGGAAATTCTGGAAAGTATAATCGGCAAGTAAGTAATATCGGTAGTTTCGTATTCCTATGGGTTTTGCGAGATAAAGTGGCTTGGTATTGCGAGTAAGGGTGTTAATCTAGGTGTTTGCCGAAATGGGGATATGTTTATGACTCAGCTGTTTGGACAAAACTATTGGGGTGGGGTCTGTGGATTCGTTTCAGTTATCCATGGAATCTTGCTGTCGAAGAACGATGGAAATGCGTTGGATGGACTGACTCCGAACGAATTGGAATGGAATCTTGGTATGTCTATCCTGGAGTTCCTAAAATATATAAAGAATAACAATAAAGCGGTTGCGGAGAATCTGGTTAATTTTACGCGAACTTTCGGTGGCGTTCATGCGAAAAAGACTATTGATCAGTTGATATTGGAATGCGATAGAGCGCTTGCAAAAGTCAAGATGTCGCCTCTTAGTGCTAAGGATAAGGTAACGGAACAGGGATGGGGTGTTGCCATGTCAAAAGAAGCTTTATTAGCCTATATCGCGTGGATCGGGGCAAAAGCGACGGAAATCCCGCATAACGGAGTTTGGAGTCAGGCTAGTTTGAGTAATTTCAAGAATTGTGTTTGTGGTGTGGGTGATATAAATAATAAGGATAATGGGTTTTTAGGCTTGCGCCACTGGGTATATATAAATGATGCCGGGTATATGTATAATTGGGGCAGTAAAACTAAGATGGGTAATGAGGCAAGCTTTCCGTACAAAGATTTTCCCAATCATAACTATTTGGTTCATGTTCTCAAGTTGAGTTAGCGGAAGAATTCTTCTGCGGGGTAGTTCAATTCTATCAAGCTGAATTGGAATTCATTCTTATAGGCGCTCTGCTTGATGCGGCTTTTTCAGGGAAAGTGCAATGCGCAAGCCATTTTTTAGTCGGTTTTGAAATTCGAGATGGCAAGTTAATCAGAGATTTACATAGGAATATGAAGTGCCCAATTAGGTGCTGTATCTAAATGTGCGTCCTTTGTGGTTGTCGCTCTTATTCATAAGTCAACCATTAGTTCTGAGCGGATGTGAAAGAACGGATGCCTGAGAGTAAATTTAACAATTTATAGTGGGACGCGATTATATGACTACCTGCCTAGACTACGCAAAAATCGCCATCGCCGCTTATTACAAAAGCTCTAACCAGTATTACGCCGAACCTCCCGGTCATATGGTGGACGATTGGCAGGTGCAGAAATGGGAATCGGGGACTTGGTACGGCGATGGTTTTCAAGGCGGCATATGGTGCAATAGCACCGACGTCGTGGTCGGTTGCTGTGGCACGAATCCGGGGCAAAAAGGAAAACTATTCTCCGATATTGGGGCGGACCTGAGAATCGGTTTGCGCATCCTGCCCAACCAATGTTCGTCGGCGCGGCAGATGCTGAAGGCCGCCAAGCAAATCGCCAACGGCCGGCGGTTGTCGTTAACCGGCCATTCGTTGGGCGGCGGTTTGGCGCAAGTGGTTGGCGTTTGGGAAGGCGTGCCGTTCGTGACCTTCAATGCGCCGGCGATGGCGCAAGTGATTAAGGCCGCGCACGTGAATATTCTAAAACCGCAAATGATGATTCGGACTTGGCAGTCGAAAAGTGCGTCCGATTGCCCCGGCGTCAATTTTCGGATCGCCGGCGATCTAGTCAGCATCGAAGGTCTGGCCGGCGATCATGTCGGCATGGTGGTCGATTTGCCCAATGCCACCGGCGGCGGCGCTCATGGCAAAACCAATTGCTGGCAGGCGGTTTTGCAGACCGATTGGGCGAATATCGATCCGTTCGAAGCGCTGTAATGTTCGGCGCCCGCTAAGCGTATCCGGAGTCGCTTGAGAAATGCCAAGCATGTTTAGATTTCACTTGCCGGGATGACTTTTTGCAATCATTCGCCATCGGATTAGATCGACGTCGGCGACAGGAGACAACATGACAGGTGCGGTTACTTTACAAAAAGTGACGATACCCAAGGCGGTGCAAATCTGCCAGGATATTCAGCTCGACCCGGCGGCGATGCAATGCCTGGCGGCCGACACGACGCCGGTGGCGTTTTTGTTGGCTTTGATCGAACTGAAACTATTTCCGGACGCCGTACGTTTTCTGGCCCGGGCCTTGCCCAAGCGTGAGGCGGCCTGGTGGGCCTGTGTCTGCGCGCGTAGCTCGATTGACGACAAAACGCCGCCTGAAGTCGTAAAGGCTCTGGAGGCCGCCGAGCTTTGGGTTTACAAACCGACCGAGCCCAACCGGCGCAACGCGAACGCGGCCGCTCACAGCGCGTCATTTGAGAATCCGGCAGCTTGGGCGGCGATGGCCGCGTTCTGGAGCGACGGCAGCATGGCGCCGGAAGACGCGCCGTCGGTTCCGCCCGCCGATAACTTGACCGCCAAGGCCGTCGCCGGAGCGGTGATGCTGGCGGCCGTGCTCACTTATCCGGAGAAGGCCCAGGAGAAATACCGGTTTTTCCTGGAACAAGGCATCGACATCGCCAACGGCGGCAACGGCCGCATTTGGCAACCGACTTAATCAGGAGTAAAACCATGGGTCAGCCCGCCGCGCGCATCACCGATATGCATGTTTGCCCGATGTTTACCGGTCCGGTGCCGCACGTCGGCGGTCCGATATTGCCGCCGGGCGCGCCTACCGTGTTGATCGGCAAGATGCCGGCGGCGCGCGCGACCGACATGGCCGTGTGCGTCGGTCCGCCCGATACCATCGTCAAGGGCTCGGCGACGGTGATGATTGCCAACATGCCGGCCGCCAGGATGGGCGATAGTTGCGCTCACGGCGGAACGATCATCCTAGGTTGTCCAACGGTATTGATTGGCGGTTGATTCGCGCTCCAACCATTAAAACAGCGTTAGTTTTAGGATTTCAACATGGCTCTCATACAATCTCAACGTGCCGCAAAGGTGACTACCGCGCTCGGCGAAGGGGCCTTCGTGCTTTACCGGATGACCGGCACCGAACCGGTCAGCCGGTTGTTCGAATACGAGCTGGAATTACTGAGCGAAAGCGAAACTCTGGATTCTCAGGCCTTACTCGGTACCGGAGTGACGGTCGAACTGGCGCTGGAAGACAATGCCAGCCGGATCTTCAACGGTATCGTTACCCGGGTGAATCAGTTCGGCATGATAGGCGATTTGTATTACTACCGAGTCACGGTGCATCCCAAGCTATGGTTGCTGACGCGGGCCGCCAATTGTCGGGTGTTATCGCCGGCCATCGACGCCGATAGCGGTGCCAGCGAAGCCGCGCCGACCACGGTGCCGGAGATTGTCAAAAAAGTCTTGGCCCAGCACCAAGTCACCGATGTCGTCCTGGATTTGCAGGAGACCTATCAGCCGCGCGAATTTTGCGTGCAATATCGGGAGACCGATTTCAATTTCATCAGCCGACTTCTGGAAGAAGAGGGTATCTATTACTACCACCGGCATAGCGTCGCCGGCCATACCCTGGTGTTATGCGACAACATGCTCGCCCACTTGCCCAGGCCGGTTAGCGCGACCGTCAAATACTACCCGCTGGCGAATCAAGGGGGGCGCGACGAGGAACACATGTTCGAATGGAGCATTAGCCGGCAAATCCAAACCGGCAAGTACTCGTTGAACGACTACAACTTCGAGACCCCCTCCGCCGATTTAAAAAACTCGACCACCATCGCGGGGACGCATGCCGGCGCGGACAAGGAGGTTTACGATTACCCCGGCGAATTTGCCGTGGGATCGGCCGGCGAGCGCTATTCCAAATTGCGGATGGAAGAAGTCCGCGCCGAACATGAACAAATCGTCGCCAGGGGTAATGTGCGAAATTTGGCGACCGGCTTGACCTTTACCTTGTCGCAATTCCCGCGCGACGATCAAAACCGCGAATATCTGGTTTTGGCCACGCAATTTCAGATTCAGAACAACGATTTCGGCGCGGGCGGCGCTGGCGATCCCGAAGAGTTTCAATGCACGTACACCTTGATCCCGACCAGCTACGTGTACCGTCCGCCCAGGATGACCAGAGTCCCCGTGGTACAGGGCGTGCAGACCGCCGTGGTGGTCGGCGCGGACGGAGACGAAATCCTGACCGACTCGTATGGTCGGGTCAAAATCCAGTTTTATTGGGATAGATTGGGTGTCAGAAACGAAAACAGCTCTTGCTGGGTTAGGGTCGCGCAAATCTGGGCCGGTAAGAACTGGGGTGGAATATTCATTCCGCGGGTTGGTCAGGAAGTGATCGTCGATTTTCTGGAAGGCAATCCGGACGCGCCGATCATTACCGGCCGGGTGTATAACAACGAAAATATGCCGCCCTACGCTCTGGATGCCAACAAGACGCAGAGCGGCATCAAAACGCGCAGCACGCCGGGAGGCTCCGACCAAAACTTTAACGAAATCCGCTTCGAGGACAAGAAAGACGAAGAAGAACTTTACGTCCACGCCGAGAAGAATTGTACCCGCATCGTCGAGAACAACGATGTCCAAAAAATCGGCTTCGAAAAGACAGACGCCGGCGACCAGACGATAGACATCTACAATCACCGCACCGTCACGCTGGATCAAGGCAACGATACGCTGACGATCAAAACCGGCAACCGCGTGGTCGAGGTCAAGCAAGGTAACGATAATTTGACCATCAGCACCGGCAATCGAACCGTCAAGCTCGATCAAGGTAACGATGATCTGACGATTAGTTCGGGAAATCGGACCGTATCGCTGGGCACGGGCAATCTGACGGTGAAATTGGATGGCGGTAGTATTTCGAACGAGGCCGCGCAGGCCATCGAGCTCAAGGTGGGGTCCAACAGCGTCAAAATCGATCAGAGCGGCGTGACGATCAAGGGTGTGATGGTCAAGATTGAAGCCGATGCGCAGGCCGAACTGAAAAGCCCGATGACGACGGTCAGTGGCGACGGCATGATGACGGTCAAGGGCGGTATGGTGATGATCAACTGAGGCGGTCGCCGGCAACCTTGTTCGGTTCCGTTCGGAAATGGTTGCGCCAATTCATACTCACGATCATGAAAATACGGCATCGCCCCGGAACATGAAAGCCAGTGGAGTGGGAGCGGTTTTAGCCGCGACTGACAGGGCTCCGACCCTGGATTCGGTAGCGGCTCCGCTGACTTTTATATTACCGCTCGGGCGAGAAGGAATACCCGCAATGCATACATCGGTAACGGACGGCCAAAACCCCTCAATGTTGAAATTCGATCCCATCCAGGCTCTGTCGTGTTTCGCTCGACAAGCGAGGAGCTTCGTCCGTGACTAGCTCTCGCGATCCTCGACCAACCGGCGCGGAACTCAAGCCCCGCAATTTGAACGACGGTACCACGACTCGCGACTTGTCGCCGCGGCCATTACCGGTCGGCGTCAAGTCGGCCAAACCCGGCGCTAGCCTTAAGTCTCCCCGCGTCCGCGCCGCGAAATCCGCGCCACCGACGCTCAAGCAGGGCCAGCAAGGCGACGACGTTCGCCGCCTGCAACGATTACTTAATGCCTGTCTGAAGCCCAGTCCGCAGTTGGACGATGGCATTTTTAATTTGGCCACGCTGCAAGCCGTGCGGCAATTTCAAACCGGCGTTGGCCTGACCGCCGACGGCATTGTCGGCATCGACACCTGGTTTTATTTGCTCAAGGGCGAATCGGTTCAAGGCGCGGCGTTGGCGGCGCCCAAGCCGGTTGCTCCCGGCAACGTGACGGCCGTATCGGCGGTGCCGGTCAAGCCCGGCGTCGCGGACTGGCCGCTGGCCGATAAATTTGCCGAGGTACTGCGCCGCACCTTGCCGTTGTTGCCGGCCGGCGTGCGTGGCGAATTCGAGGCGATGATCAGCCCGGAAAATTTGGGGATTACCGCCGGTGTATTGGTGGTTTGGGCGGGCTCCCATGCGTTTGGCGTCGGCGAGGTGGTCGATGTCGTGATGCTGATCGGCGGCGCGTTTTTCCTCGGGATGGCGGTATTCGACGTCGCGGCCGATATCGGCGACTTCTTGACGTTGACGATAGACGCCGGCAGCGACCGCGAACTCGACGAAGCCGCCCGTCACCTAGCGAGCGTGATCGCGGTGATCGGCGTCGCGGCGTTCTTTGCGCTGTTGGCGAAGGTGCGGGCCATGAAAGGACGTAAGGGGCAGGCAAGGGTGTCGGCGTCCGAGTCGCCCGGCAACGCCGTCACGCCCTCGGAAGCCGCACGCGGATCGGGCGGTACCGGCAACGCGAAGAGCCGAAGCCCAGCGCCACCGGCCGATGCGAATTCAGGACCGCCGACGTCCAATCAGACGGCCAATACTCCGAGCAATTTATGCAAGAAAGAAGGTTGCCCGATCAGCATGGTCACCGGCGAGGAAATGCTGGAAAAGGTCGACTTTACCTGGGAAGGTCCGCTACCTCTCGACTGGCGACGGTTTTACCGTAGCGGCCAGTCCGACATCGACCGGCAACTGGGTTACGGTTGGCTGACGCCGCTGGACGAATGGCTGGAAATCGGCCAACGCGCAACCTTTTGCAATGCCGACGGCCAACGCATCGATTTGCCGCTGCCAGCGGTGGGTGGCTACAGCATCAATCTGCCGGAACAATTGCGCTTGTACCGGGAAAATGATCATTTTCGCCTGGTCGAGCAAAGCGGATTGGCGAAAACCTTCACCGGTCGGTCTGGCCGTTGCCCTCTGCGGGCCTGGCACAACAGCCAGGGCCAAAGCCTGTATTTTCATCGCGACGCCAACGGTGATGTCGAGCGCATCTCCTCTAGCTGGAACAAACATTTACTGTTCGAGCGCCAAGGCCGGCGCATTGTCGGGATTCGTCCCGGCAAACGACACGGAAGCGGATTCGCAGCGGCCGGCGAGCCGCTGGTGAGCTATCGGTATAGCGACGCAGGCGATTTAATCGGTGCTCGCGACCGGCTCGAGCAAGGCGAAACCTACGCCTATCGCAATCATGTCATCGCCCGCCGTACTCTGGCTAGCGGCTTTAACTTTTATTTCGAATGGGATCAAGACACGCCGCAAGGCAAATGTCTGCACAACTGGGGCGATAACGGCGTTTACGATTACCGCTTCGAATGGTTGCCGGACGGCGTCAGTCATGCCATCGACTCGCGCGGCGGCGTCGCGGTGTATCGGCACGATCCGCAAGGTTTGTTGCTGCTGGAACGTAGCCCGGAAGGCCGCGAAACCCGCCACAGTTACAATGTCGATAACCAACTGGCGCAAACCGTGGCGCCGGACGGCGGTATCACCCGGTTTAGCTACGATAAGGAAGGCCGCTTGGTCGGAGTATCCGATGCGCTGGGTTTTAGCCAGCGCGTCAAATACGACAAACAAGGCAATCCGGTCGAACTGATCGATGCCTTGGATCAGCGTTGGCTACGCCGCTACGACGCCAGCGGCCGACTGGAAGAAATCGTTGCCGCCAACGGCGCGATCACCCAATACCAATACAATGCCCAAGGCGTGCCGGTACGCATCACCGATGCGCTGGGCCGGACGCGCTCGCTGTTGTGGGACGAACAGTTGCGCCTGGTCGGCGAGATCGGCTTCGACGGCATCAAGACCCGCTACCAATACGACGATGACGATCGTATCGTCGCCATCGTCGATCAGGACAAACGCACCACGCGTTACGGCTACGACGCGGCCGGCCGCGTTACCGCAGTGCAACACGCGGACGGCAGCACCGTGCAACTGCGCTACAACGCCGCCGGTTTATTGACCCACTACATCGACGGCCTCGGCCACACCACCGAATACCGCTACGACGACGGCCTATCCCAACCCACCGCCCGCATCGATCCGCTGGGCCACGAAATGCGTTATCGCTACGACAGCGAACGCAACCTGATCGGCCTGATCAACCCGAAAGGCGAAACCTACAGCCTTAACTACGACCGCGACGAAAATCTGATCGAAGAAATCGGCTTCGACGGCCGCATCCAACGCTACCGCTACAACGCCGCCGGCGCGCTGGAAGCCTACCTGCAACCCGGCGCCGACGGCGATTGGAGCGTCACCCGCTTCGAACGCGACCGTCTCGGTCGGCTGCTAAAAAAGCGTGCCGCCGACGGCAGCCTGAGCCAATACGGCTACGATCCGCTGGGCCGCTTGCAACTAGCCAAAAATGCCGACAGCCTACTGCTGTTGGGTTACAACGCCCTGGGCCAGATCAACCAGGAAAACCAGAACGGCGCCATCGTCCGCCACAAATACGACTTGCTGGGCCGGCGCATCCACACCGAAACACCGGACCGGCATCGCATCGACTACCGTTTCGGCGAGCGTTACCTGGACAGCATCGAATTCGACGGCCAAACCCTCACCAGCCACCGCTACGACGAACTGGGCCGGGAAATCGGCCGTAGCCAAGGCCAACTCAACACCGACTACGACTACGATCCGCTGGGCCGCTTGTTGCGGCAACGCGCCGCGCTCAAAGGCCAAGCGGTGCTCATCGGTCGCCAGTACAACTACGATGCGGCCGGTAAGCTCCGCGAACTGGACGACCTGCGCCAGGGCCGCAGCCAATACCACTACGATCCCGCCGCCCGGCTAATCCGCAGCGAAGGCCTTAGCCCGGAAAGCTTCGTCCACGACCCGGCCGGAAACCTGCTGGGCGCCAGCGCGGAAGGTGGCCGAATCGAAGGCGACCGCTTGCTGGTGATGGGCGACCGCCACTATGCCTACGACGCCGCCGGCAACCTAATCGAAGAAAAACGCGGCAAGGCCGGCCAAATCGTCACCCGCTACCAATACGACGCCGACAACCATCTGGTGCGCGCGGAAACTCCGCAAGGCACCGCCCAATACCGCTACGACGCCCTGGGCCGGCGCATCGCCAAACGCACCGCGCAAGGCGAAACCCGTTTTCAATACGACGGCCCGCGCCTGCTCGCAGAAACCGATAGCCAGCGCAGCCGCACCTACCTATTCGAACCCGGCAGTTTCCGACCCTTGGCGCTGCACGAGCAGGACAACACCCAAGCCAGCGGCACCACCTACCACTACCACCTGGACCATCTCGGCACGCCCAGGGAGCTGACCGATACCGATGGCAGAATCGTCTGGTCCGCCCGCTACCGCGCCTACGGCAACCTGGCCCTGGCCGACGTCGAAGCCATCGACAACCCCCTGCGCTTTCAAGGCCAGTATTACGACGCAGAAACCGGCTTGCACTACAACCTGAACCGGTATTACGATCCAAATGCCGGGAGGTTTATTCATCAGGACCCGATTGGGTTGAAAGGCGGGGCCAACGTTTACCGGTATGCGCCTAATCCGGTGAATTGGATTGATCCGCTGGGCTTGACCGGGAAGGATTGTTCGGCCGTATCTAATACTTCGAGCCCGACCATCGCCAGGATTACTCCTGGTTCTTTACCTCCAGCCGAAGAAGTAGCGGTATTAGATACTTTAAAACATATAGATGCTGGCACGACACCGACGGGGCCTCTTGCTAAGAAATGGGGTACTCAGTTCAAGAACTGGGCTGGGGATTTACCAGGTGCGAAAGGAGCATCGTCACCATATCTTGAATATCGAGTAGCTCCATCTGCAGGAACAACCGGCGCAGGTGCGAATCGTATTGTCGCAAACAGTCAAACAGGAGAGATGTACTACACATGGACTCACTATGGAGACGCTGGAAATCCGGCGTTTGTGCAAATCAGGTAATTACGATGTCAGATACCCAAGGATTTATTACTGCTGATTCAATAAACGCCGAATTAATAGTTTGCGAGTGTCAGCAAAATGGGTGGCTGATTTACACGCTTCCTTCCAACATTTACTCTAAAGATCAGTTCTTTAAAGCGGTCCGTGACAATTTACCATTGGACCCTCCACTACAAAGCAATAAGAGCTGGGATGCGCTCGCCGATTCATTGTGGTCGGGGCTAGATAGCCTACCGGATAGTAACATTCTTATCATATGGCCGGATACCACAACCATGAAAACAAAAGCACCTGAAGATTTTGCTATTGCAATGGAGATATTGATGGATCTGCCGCATTCCCTCGCGAACGCAAAACTAACTTTAGGAAAAACAAAAAATCTCTTAATATTATGCGTTATTTGAAGCCTGTGTAGGTACGATTAGCGTCAGCGTAATCGTACGCATGGAAGCGCTGATTGCAGTGACGTCCTGAATCAGAAAGCCTCGTCCACGGTCTGATCGAAGAAAAACGCGGCAAAGCCGGCCAAATCGTCACCCGCTACCAATACGACGCCGACAACCGCCTGATTCGCGCCGACACTCCGCAAGGCATCACCCAATACCGCTACGACGCCCTGGGCCGGCGCATCGCCAAACACAGCCCGCGTAGGTACGATTAGCGTCAGCGTAATCGTACGCTGGGAAGCGTCGCCAAATCCCAAATCAGATAGTTTCTTCCTCGCCTGTGTGGCAACCTGACCGAAGAAAAACGCGGCAAGGCCAGCCACATCGTCACCCGCTACCAATAGGACGCCGACAACCGCCTAGTCCGCGCCGAAACGCCGCGAGGCCAAACCCGCTTTCAATACGACGGCCCGCGCCTGCTGGCGGAAACCGATAGCCAGCGTAGCCGTACCTATCTGTTCGAACCCGGTAGTTTCCGGCCCTTGGCGCTGCACGAGCAAGACAACGTCCAAGCCAGCGGCGCCACCTACCACTACCACCTGGATCATCTCGGCACGCCTAGGGAATTGACCGACAGCACCGGTAAAATAGTCTGGTCCGCCCGCTACCGCGCCTACGGCAACCTGGCCCTGGCCGACGTCGAAGCCATCGACAACCCCCTGCGCTTTCAAGGCCAGTATTACGACGCAGAAACCGGTTTGCACTACAACCTGAACCGGTATTACGATCCGAATGCCGGAAGGTTTATTCATCAGGATCCGATTGGGTTGGAGGGTGGCACTAACGTTTATCGGTATGCGCCTAATCCTTTGAATTGGGTTGATCCTTTAGGCCTAGTTAATTTAAACACCAACTCGGCAACGGGAAATTTTGGAGTTTATGAAATTCAGATTGATGATGTGCTTTACAAATATGGGAAAGCTGACTTGAGTAGGGTAACGCAAAGCTCCGGCCTCCCTACTAGGTTGCATCAGCAAGTTGTAAAATTGGGAAAACAAAACCCCGATTCTGAGGTGGTTGGTAGAGTTATTGATAAAGGTATGTCTACGACAAAAGAGGCAAAGGCCGTGGAGACTAAGAAATTACAAGAGTATTTTGATCAGACTGGTAATATACCGGAAGGTAATAAGAAAAGCTTTAAGCCGACAAAAACTAAGGATTGTTGAAGCAATGAATATATCTACATGTCAAGTTTATCCGGAAGTTGATGTCAGTTATAAAATTCCTAGTTTTCTTATGAAAGAGTTGCGTAAAGGATTAAACTCCTTGGGTAAGGAAATAACTTCTTTTAAGGAAAAATTCAAAGGACAAGATTTTGAGCTTGGCATTGTTATTTCGGCAACGCGTGAAAAAGATAAGCCTTTAGTCATGGGGCCTACATTTTTTAATCGATATAGGCGTGTTGATTTTGTATTACATATTCCTTATAAAAAATTCGATAGCTCTTATGATGAGTTTTCTTATATTGTCGAAAACCTGCGAAGTGGATTGGTGAGTATTTTTGACAAATATAGTGAGGATAGCTCTGGTATAAATGAAGTCTTGCAGGGTATATTGGAAATGGCGCCGCATCCCTAAATCGGAATAGCCCGAATAGAAAGTGTTAGCGTCAGCCTAATCGCAGGCCTGGAAGTGTACTGATTCGCTGCAAAGTCCTGAATCAGAAAGTTTCGTCCTCGCTGGGCCGGCAACCTGATCGAAGAAAAGCGCGGCAAGGCCGGCCAAATCGTCACCCGCTACCAATACGACAGCGACAATCGCCTGATCTGCGCGGAAACCCCGCAAGGGACCGCCCGGTACCGCTACGACGCCCTGGGCCGGCGCATCGCCAAACACACCGCGCAAGGCGAAGCCCGTTTTCAATACGACTGCCCGCGCCTGCTGGCGGAAACCGATAGCCAGCGCAGCCGTACCTATTTATTCGAACCCGGCTGCTTCCGGCCCTTGGCGCTGCACGAACAAGACAACACCCAAGCCAGCGGCAGCACCTACCGCTACCACCAGGACCATCTCGGCACGCCTAGGGAACTGACCAACAACCAAGGCCACATCGTCTGGTCCGCCCGCTACCGCGCCTACGGCAACCTTCCTGGCAGCCGTCGAAGCCATCGACAACCCGCTACGTATCCAAGGCAAGTATTACGACCAAGAAACCGGTTTGCAGGACACGCTTACGCGGATGGGGTTTTGCCGGCGCGGCGGATATTCGAAACCGATCCGTCTGTATCGCTCCGAGAGCCGACTCGTAATGTGTTTTACGGTTAAAATACCTGTTCTGTTTTCAATGCAAGCTGATCCGACACACCTCATGGACAAAACCTATTCCCCGCACGCGATCGAACAACGCTGGTACCAACATTGGGAAGACAGCGGCTATTTTGCCGCCAAGCGCGAAGGCGCATCGTATTGCATCATGATTCCGCCGCCCAACGTCACCGGCAGCTTGCACATGGGGCATGCGTTTCAGGACACCATTATGGATGCCTTGACCCGCTATCACCGGATGAAAGGCCACAACGCGTTGTGGCAGCCGGGTACCGACCATGCCGGTATCGCCACGCAAATGGTGGTGGAGCGCATCATTAACGCCGACGGCAAGACCCGCCACGATTACGGTCGCGACGCCTTCATCGAAAAAGTCTGGGAATGGAAGGAACAATCCGGCGGCACCATTACCCGCCAATTGCGGCGCATGGGTTCGTCGCTGGATTGGGAAAAAGAACGCTTCACGATGGACGACGGCATGTCGGCCGCGGTGCAGGAAGTGTTCATCAAATTGTACGAAGAGGGTTTGATCTATCGCGGTAAGCGTCTGGTGAACTGGGATCCGGTGTTGCACACCGCCGTCTCCGATCTGGAAGTATTGTCGGAAGAAGAAGCCGGCTCGATGTGGCATATGCGCTATCCGCTGTCCAACGGCACCGGTTATTTGATCGTAGCGACCACGCGCCCGGAAACCCTGCTCGGCGATGCGGCGGTCGCGGTGCATCCGGACGACGAGCGTTACAAACATTTGATCGGCGAGTTGGTGGAACTGCCGCTGACCGGCCGCTTGATCCCGATCATCGCCGACGATTATGTCGATCCCGAATTCGGTACCGGTTGCGTCAAGATCACGCCGGCCCACGACTTCAACGACTACGAAGTTTGGTCGCGGCACAAGCAGATGACCGTCATCGCCGATCAGCCGCACGGCGGCTTGATCAACATCTTCACCGTCGACGCGGCGATCAGAGCCAACGATGATGGTTTTGCAATCCTTCCGGAAGCTTACGTCGGCCTGGACCGCTTCGAAGCCCGCAAACGCATCGTCGCCGATCTGGACGCCCAAGGTCTGCTGGAAAAAATCGCCGATCATAAGTTGATGGTGCCGCGCGGCGACCGCACCGGCGCGGTGATCGAACCGTTTTTGACCAATCAGTGGTACGTCAAAATCGCACCATTAGCCAAGCCGGCCATCGAAGCCGTCGAAACCGGCGCGATCAAATTCGTGCCGGACAATTGGAAAAACACTTATTTCGAGTGGATGCGCAATATCCAGGATTGGTGTATCTCCCGGCAAATCTGGTGGGGCCACCGCATTCCGGCCTGGTACGACGATAAGGGCAATACATACGTTGGCCATAACGAAGCGGAAATCCGCGCCAAGCACGGCCTGGCTGCCGATTATCCCCTGTTTCAGGATGAAGACGTGTTGGACACCTGGTTCTCGTCGGCGCTGTGGCCGTTCTCGACGCTGGGCTGGCCGGACAAAACGCCGGAACTGGCCGCCCATTATCCGACCAGCGTGTTGGTCACCGGCTTCGACATCATTTTCTTCTGGGTGGCGCGGATGATTATGATGGGTCTGAAGTTCATGGGCGAGGTGCCGTTCAAGGAAGTCTACATCCACGGTCTGGTGCGCGACGCCGAGGGCCAGAAGATGTCCAAATCCAAGGGCAACGTGCTGGACCCTATCGACATCATCGACGGCATCGAACTGGAGCCGCTGGTTGTTAAGCGTACTACAGGGTTAATGAATCCGCAGGATGCGCCCAAGATCGACAAAGCCACCCGCAAGCAATTTCCAGATGGCATTCCGTCCTACGGCACCGACGCCTTGCGCTTTACCTTTGCTTCGCTAGCCTCCACCGGCCGTGATATTCGCTTCGATTTGCAACGCACCGAAGGCTACCGCAATTTCTGCAACAAGCTTTGGAATGCGGCCCGCTACGTGTTGATGAACACTGAAGAGCAAGATAACGGCGTCGATTGCGCCGAGTGCCGTTATAGCCAGGCAGACTTTTGGATTTTGTCGCGGTTGAACAAAACGATAGCCGCAACCACGGATGCCATCGACAGCTACCGCTTCGATCTGGCCGCGCAAGCGATCTACGAGTTCACCTGGAACGAATACTGCGACTGGTATCTGGAGCTGGCGAAAATCTCGTTGCAAAGTGACGATGCACTATTGCAGCGTGGTACCCGGCAGACCCTGGTCAGGGTTCTGGAGACCGTGCTGCGCTTGGCGCACCCGATCATGCCGTTCATCACCGAGGAAATCTGGCAACGCGTGGCGCCGTTGGCCGGTGTCACCGCCGCGACCATCATGTTGCAATCCTATCCGGAAACGGATGCCGAAGCGGTTAACGCCGCCGCCGAAACTCAGGTGCAATGGGCGATGGCCTTCATTCTCGGCATCCGCCGTATCCGCGGTGAAATGAACATCGCACCGGGCAAGCCGCTGAACGTGTTGCTGCAAAACGGCTCGGCAACCGACCAAACCAATCTTAAAGAGCTGGAAAGCTATCTGTTAAAACTGGGCCGCCTGGAAAGCATCACTTGGTTGAACGCCGGCGACAATGCGCCGGAATCGGCGATTGCGCTGGTCGGCGACATGAAAATCCTGATCCCGATGGCCGGCTTGATCGACAAGGACGCCGAACTGGCAAGACTGGATAAAGAAATCCAGCGCATCGAAAAAGAACTGCCGCGCATCGAAGGCAAATTAGGCAACGCCGCCTTCGTCGACAAGGCGCCTGCCGACGTGATTGCCAAGGAACGGGAAAAACTGGCCGGTTTGCAATCATCGTTAACGAATCTGAAGGAACAGTACGCGAAGATCAACGCGCTGTAGCGGATGCCCGGCAACATGCCAACGCCGCCTAAAACCCTGGACGAATGGGCCGAAATGCTCCGAGTCCAGGAAATGCCGATCTTTTCCAATACCGCCAGCCATATCTACGCTTATCTGGACGATCGCAATAAGGGGGCAATGGAGTTGGCGGCCATCATCCTGCAAGATCCCAACTTGACCGCGAAATTGCTCAAGGTCGGCAATAGCCCTTATTACAACCCGTCCAAGCAGAAAATGAACACGATCTCGCGCGCCATCGTGGTGCTGGGCGCCGAGGTGATTCGCGAACTGACTTTGGCCTGTTCGTTTTTCGAAGCGATACTGACGTCGTCCAACAAGGAGCGCGCCAACCGGGAAATCGCGTTGGCGCTGCACGCCGCCGTGCAGGCACGGGAGCTGGCGGTCATCGTCGGCGATACTTCGCCGGAAGAAGTGTTCATCGCGGCGCTGTTGCACAACATTGGTCACATTGCGTTTTGGTGTTCGAATAATCCGCAGGCACGCAAAATTCACGAATTGATCGAGCGTAGCGGTTTGCGGTCGAGTGAAGCGGAAAAGCAGGTGCTGGGCTTTTCATTACGCGATTTGGGCAAGCGCCTGGGCAAGTCCTGGCACTTAGGTGGACTGATAGAGGAGGCGATGAGCCGGCCGGAGGCGGCCGATTCGCGCATTCGTGCCGTAACGATGGGGCATAAGATCTGCGAAGCCTTGAAAGCCGGCGGCGATTCGGCATCGATGCGCGATTGTCTGAGTAAACTGGCCGGCATGACCGGTAAAACCACCGACGAACTTAGCGAACGCATCGAGAAAAGCACTCGGCAAGCGATACAGATTGCCCGCCAGTTCGGCGCCAACGATGCGTCGCGCTTTATCGGCGGCGGGTTGGCGGTCGCCAGGGCCGCCGACGAAGAAGCCGACGCCAAGCCTGACAAGAAACAACTGCAAATTCAAATTTTGCAAGACATCAGCAGCCACATCAGCGGCGCCATTGATTTGAACGTGTTGTTTCAGATGGTCTTGGAAGGCATACACCGCGGCGTCGAAATGGATAGAACGCTGTTTATGTTGCTGACGCCGGACAAGCACACGCTGAAGGAGAAGTTTTCGCTGGGATGGCAAAAGCCGGTCGGCGGCGAGAAAATCCAAGTGCATAACAGCGAAGCCCAGGCCAATTTGCTGTTCGGCGCGCTGAATCAATCCGAAGGCGTCTGGCAGTATCCGGATCAACAGCCCACCTTGTACACGGCGCAAATCGTCGAGCGTATCGGTCGCCATCCGTGCTTTGTCTTTCCGGTCCATGCCGAAAACAAAGCCATAGGCTTGATTTATTGCGACCGTTCGATTAATGGACTACCCTTATCCGGCGAAGATTTTACCGCCGCCAAGCACTTCGCCAAACAGGCTCATATCGGCCTTACGCTTTATCGGATGAAAGCCCATTAGCGAATGAACAGTCCAATACTCAGCAACTTGCGCGTCTTTCTGGTCGAGCCTTCCCACACTCAGCAGCACATTATTGTTCAGTATCTCAACCGTTGCGATATTCACGATATCGACATGATAGGCAGCGGTGCCGAGCTGTTCGAACGCCTGCGTCAGGAACGGCCGGATTTAATCATCAGCGCGATGTATTTACCGGATATGACCGGGGTCGAACTGGTTCACGAACTGCGGCAGGACTCGGCGTCCTACGAAATGGCTTTCTTGCTGATTTCCAGCGAAACCAACATCAAGTACTTGGAACCGATCCGGCAGGCCGGCGCGATTGCCATATTGCCCAAACCGTTCACGCTGCAAGCCTTGTCAACGGCTTTGCATTCGACGCTGGATTATGTCCATCCGGAAAAAGCGGCGTTGGAACATCTCGATATCGAGGACTTGCGAGTATTGCTGGTGGACGACAGCGAGTTCTCGTTGAAATATCTGACCAAGGTTTTCAACAACATCGGCATCGATCAAATCAGCACCGCGACCGACGGTCGTGAAGCGCTGGACTTGTTCAACCAGCAATATTTCGATTTGATCGTTACCGATCTGAACATGCCGGACATGGATGGCTTGCAGCTCGTCGATCATGTCCGCAAGCATCCGGAGCGCGGTAGCGTGCCGATTCTGATGGTCACCAGCGAGCAAAACCAGAATCGGCTCGCCGCCATTGAAAAATCGGAGGTTTCGGCAATACTGGACAAGCCGTTCGAGCCAATGTCGATAAAACGCCTACTGATCAATTTGCTGAATTAGATCGCGCATTTGGCGGCCGCGCCTTTGCGGACGGCGTGGCATCAAATAATAACATTACAAATTTCGAGGCATTTTCAGCCTTCAGGCACGGTCAAATGAAACCAGCGATCACCCCGATCAATCAAGAACGCAAACTTGCCGAAGACGACTTTATCGTTTCCAAGACCGATACGGCGGGACGCATCACCTATGCCAACCGGATCTTCATGGAAATCGCCGGCTACCCCGAGCAAGAATTACTCGGGGTGCAGCACAACATCATCCGTCATCCCGAGATGCCGCGCGGCGTATTCCGGTTTATGTGGAATACCTTAAAAGCCGGCAACGAATTCTTTGGGTTCGCCAAAAACCTGTGCTCCGATGGTAGCTTTTATTGGGTTTTTGCCAATATCACGCCGGATTACGACAAGAATGGCAAATTGCAGGGCTACTATTCCGTGCGCCGTAATCCGCCGCGTTCGGCGCTCGAGGCGTTGATCCCAGTATACCAAGCGATGTTGGCGATCGAGAAAGCCAGTTCCGTAAAGGACGCTCCGGACAAATCGTTGGAATATCTACTGGATTTCGTTCAACAAACCGGTGCGAAGAATTATGACAGCCTGGTTCTGAGCCTCTACAAACCGCACGGAGTTTAAGTCATGAAGAAAAGGGCCAATTCCAACGCGAATATTCCGTTTCTGCGTACTCGCCTCAATTTTGCGGTAGCGATTATCCTGGTTTCGTCGATCGGACTTTTTCTCTACCACCTGCTTAGCGACGGATTCTCGATAGTCACGCTCGGTTTGACGCTGCCTTTACCGGCGGTGGCTTACTATCTTTGGAAAACCGGCAAGCAAAGTTTGACGGTGCTGGAAAGGATAGAAGACGTGTTGCGACTGACCAATAACGGCGAACTTTATCATCGCGTCACTCAAGTCCACGGCATGGGTGAAATCGGTAAGGTGGCCTGGGAGTTGAATGAAGCGCTGGATTTGATGGAAGCCTATTTCAAGGAAGTCAACTCCTGCTTCAAACATTCGGCGGAAGGCAATCACGGCCGTTACGCGTTGGTGGATGGCTTTCCGGGCCTGTTGAAGCAGTCGGCGGTTAGCGTTAACGACGCTATCAAACACATGCGGGAAAACGAGCGCTTGATGATTCGGCGGCGCTTGTCCGCTGGACTGCATGCCTTGAATACCACTAACTTGCTGGGCAATCTGAAGGGCAATCAAAGCGATTTGCTCAATATCACCGAACAGCTGGAAAAGGTCGAGATCATTGCCGCCGACACCGGCCGCAATGCCGATGCCAGCTTGTCGACCGTCGAAACCATCAGCGGGTCGCTGACCGACATCAACGCCAACGTCCACTCGGTGTCGGAAGTGATCGGCGCCTTGATCGCCGATAGCAAGAAAATCACCGAATCGCTGTCAATGATTACCGGCATTGCGGATCAAACCAACTTGTTGGCGCTGAACGCCTCTATCGAAGCCGCGCGTGCCGGCGAGCACGGTCGAGGCTTCGCGGTGGTGGCCGACGAAGTGAAGAATTTGTCCGAGCATACCAAGAATGCCGCGCTGGAGGTGTCGAAAACTTTGAACGCCTTCAACAAGCGGGTGCAACAGATGCACGCTGAAGCCGAAAATTCGGCAGGCCTGTCCCAGCAAATTCTCGAGCAGGTCAGCGCGTTTCGTCACCAATTCTCGAATCTGTCCGAATCCGCCAAGGCTTCCGTCGGCTACATAGCTTATGCCAAGGATAAATCTTTCGGGCTACTGACCAAGCTCGATCATATCGTTTACAAGCAAAACGGCTACATTTCGATCGAAGCCGCTGGGGAGTGTCCGCAGCAGCAAGCCATACTGGTCGACCATCACAATTGCCGTTTGGGCAAGTGGTATTACGAGGGCATGGGCCATCAAAGCTTCCGGACCACCCAGGCCTACGCGAAACTGTCGTTGCCGCACGGCGATGTCCATGACGCAACGCAAGCCGCTTTCAAAATTTCCAGGGATCGCTGGATGGAAGATCCCAGGCTACTCGACGAAATTATCAATCAAATGCGCCGAGCCGAGGACGCCAGCGCCATCGTGATGCAATGCATAGATGAAATGGTTCGCGAAAAACACGTTGACGATAAATATTAAAAAACCGTTGAGGCTTGCGAGAAAACTCGGCGGGCAAATACATTCGGTCGCGCGGATGGATACGCCTATTCGCCTGCTCCGCGCCAAATCCCCCCAACGGACCAACACAACCAAGCCCAACGCAGCCAGTTGAGCAAGGCTCTGGCCAGCCACAGCGCCCAGGCCAGCATCAGCAGATGGTAGGCGAAAATCGGCAGGCTGACCACGCCGGCCGTCGGCAATCGCGCTGGATTGCGGTCTTGATACCAGTTCAGTCGATAGGCGTCGGAGTGATTTCCGGCAATTTGCATGTCCGGGGTGCCCAGCAATCCCTGTCGCACCGCTAGGCCTAGCAGGGTCAGCGCCAGCAAGCCTAACAAGGCCAAGCCGATCTGGCTGGCGTTAAAGGCCAGTCGGGAATGGGCTGGCCGTCGGGCGCGCCAATCCAGTGCAAACAAGCAAGCGACCACGGTCAGCGCGGCGGCGATATGTAGCTGGCTTAAGCCCACCAGCAACAAAAACCAGGCGCCGCCGCCGAGCGGCACGCGGCCAATTTTCGCTAAGCCCCAGGCCGCGCCGGCCAGCACGACCAATAAGCCCCAAATCAGCGCGGCCGGTCCGAAACGCGGTCCAACCGTCCAGACCGGCCAGCGATCACGAGGTATAGTCATATGGATATCGCTGTTGACGCTAGGCGTGCCCAAGTCCATCGGCGGGGTTTCCAACCAAAAGCCGGGCTCGGCGGCGGCTTGCCAATGGACTTCGATCCGTTGTTCGCCCGGATGAATCGGCAGACTCAGCGTCGCGCCTTGTTGGCGTATCGGTTGACTGGCGCCGTCTATCGTTACGCCTTGCAATTCAGCGCCGGCCGGCAGCGTCAGCTTATGCTGGCCGCCCTTGGAGCTACGTAAGTGCAGACTTAAGCGGCTATCGACGCCGCGTTGGCCAAGCGTAACCTCCAGATCGCTATGATCGATGGTCAGCGTATCGCCCGCTAGGGCCGCCGGCCTATCTATGCTCAATTCGACCGTTTCGCCCGGCCACGGCCGCCACTCCGGCAGCCAGACGCCGGCATCGCCGTGATGAACCACCGCGATGCCGGCGATTCGTAAATGCCAAACCGGGCTGACGTCGGCTCGCCAGACTTCGGTCCATTGAGTCGTGTCCGGCGCCTTCAGCGTCAAATGCGCGGATTTTTCCAACAGCGATTCCCAAACCAAACCCTCTTGGCCGGCGGCCATATTGATCAGTACCTTGCCGTCCTTGACGCGGACCTCCGAGCTGGTGACCGCTTCGCCCGGCAATAGCGGCAACTCCAGCAAAACCGGCTGACCACTGGCAACCAATGGCTCGATGCGGGTGGTGACGCGCCAATCCAAGCCCAGATGCAAGGTCCGTTCGACTCGGACGAAAGCCGGTAGCGGTTTGGCCGCTTTTTGGCCTGGTTCGCCGGACTCGCGCGGCTCACGGCTAAATTCCAGCTGCGGTCCGGCCAAGCCGTCTTCATAGACGCCGCCGATCGTCCAGCCTAGGGCTTCCAGCGTGACATGGCGCGGCGCCAACGGTAGTGGTAGCGCGAACTTGTCCAGGTCGGCGTAGCGACCTTGCAATTTGAAAACATGCACGCCGGCCGGCACCAGCACGCTCAAGCCACCATCTTCGCGGCGAATTGCTGCCCGGGCGGGGCTGCCGTCGACATCAATGCGTTCGGGAAACCAGATGCCCAACTTGGCGGGCAGCGGCACGGCCACTTCGCGCTCGGCGGCGATTCTCAGTTCGATGGTCAAGGTGTCCTGGCGGGCAAACACCTGCATCTCGGCAATCTGCGCGCATTGCGGGACGCAGGCTGGCGGCTCCAGCAGGCGAGTTTTCAGTTGTTCCAGCAAGGCCTGATCCGGCCAATCAGCGGCATGGACCGGTGGGTGAGGGGCGATCAGCAGAATCAAGATCAATGACGCGACCGAGCCTTTGCCCAGGCGCAAGGCGGGCAGTGTGAAGCCGGTCAGACGCAGGACCAATAAGGCCGCGATAGCCGTTTGCAACACGCGTAGCAGCGCGGTGGCCCACGGCGGTAGATACCAGAACCGCAAGCGTTCGGTGCTATCGACCGGACCGTTCCAGTTTAAACGGACCCGTTGCCAATGCCAATTCGGCAAACCGGGGCCGGTTTGTAGATTGGCGTCCGGATCGATGCGGTCCAGGTTGGCGGCCGATGAGATTGGCGCCGACATCGGCAAGGCCTTGCGCATATATGCGCGCCTCGGCGCCTCCTCGGCGCTGGCGGATTCGGCCAGTTCGGCGGGCGCCTCGGCCGTCATCGCGTCGGCGCCGGCCGGCACCTCGGAGTAGCCGAAATCATTGAAGGCCGCCGGCTCGGCCAGCTGCGGATAGACGGCCGCGCGCAATTGGTCGATCGCGAACGGCACCGCGACAATCACCAGAGCCGCCAAGCTGGCGCCGCGATACCAAGTCAGCCAACGGGCCAAGCGTCCGCTCGGTACCACGCGAAGGAGTCCGGCGATGGCCAGACCGTTCAGCCACAACCAGCGGGGTGCATCGGCTTCGTGCCAGATCAAGATCAAGCCGAGCAAGGCCAAGCCGCCCCAAGCCGGCGACCAGAGCCTGCCGGCCGCGATCGCGGCCAGCGCGACCAGAAACAAGTCCAGCAAAGTCCAGCGCGCCAGCCAGGTGTCCGAGCTGTTGTCGACGCCGGTCACGGCCAATAGTCGCCAACCCGGCGGCAGGTTGAGTTCGGCGCGCAGCGATTGAAACCGTTGCTGCCAGCCGTCGGCGGCTATTTCAGAGATGCCGTTTTCGATGCGGCTATCCGCGCTGAGCTCGATCGCGCCGCGCCGGACTTCGACGCCGTCGGATTGATCGAGCCGGGTCAGCAGTTGGTTTTGGCCGTTCAATTGCACCTGCCCGAGCCGGGTTTCCGGCAGCGCGTTCAGCCGCCAATCTCGGCTCATCGTGCCGCTGATCTTGTCGTTAACGGTGTAGCCGCCGCCGTCGAAATCCAGCCACAAGGTCCGGACCAGGGACAGTTGATTGGGTTCCGGCTCCGGATCGCCTCGACGCAGCAGTTTGAAATGCAGACTTTGCCCCGGTGTTACTTGATAGGTCGGCAAGTGCCGCCAGTCTTCGGGTAAATTGGTCTGGCTGCCGTCGATCGCCGGCAGATTGTCGATTTCCACCAGGCGCAGAGCAGGCATGGCTTGAAAGGTCCACAGTTCGGCGCTCGGCCATGAGGCTTCGCCGGTCGGCAAGGCCATCTCTTCGACGGGGCCGGGATGGCGGGCGAGCAATTCGACGCGCCAGCGTCCAGGGCGCAGTTGTAGCCAAAGCCGGCCGTCGCCGTCCAGCCGGGCCGGCAACGGGCTGGTCAGCTCGACGGGAATTAGGCCGGGCAGCAAGGCCAGCGGCAGCGCGATTTCCCGGGCGGCGCCGGACACTTCCAGATCGAGGCGAGTGAGTACTTGCAAGGGGATATCGTCGATGATTTGGCGGAATACTTGCATGTCCAAGCGATCCTGACCGGTGCCGCCGGCATCGGCGCGCGGCCAAACCGCGCCTTGCTCGATGGTCGGATAAGGAATGGTTAGTCCGGCCACGCTGAGTTGCAGCGGACCCACAATCTCCGGTAGCGCTAACTGTTCGGGTAGCTGTTGCCAGCGAAACTCGCCGGCGATCCGATAGCGTCCGGCCGGCAGATAGACCGCCGGCTTGCCGTTGCGAATCAATACCGGCAAGGCTTGCCGGTCGGCGCTTACCGCTTGCGGCCAATGGCGTTCGTCGCCGGGCAGTTCCAGCCAGTCGCGGCGATACAGGGTCCAGTCGCCGGCGAACCGGCCGCCGTCGCTTTCCAGTTGCAATTGCAACGGTCCCGGCCATAGGCACTGCTTGGATTGAAAGTCGTCGTGGGCGAACGGACAGCCGTGTTCGGGCTGGTCGTGCAGCACCCACTCGGCCCAGGGTACCAATGGGGCTGGCAGCGCATCGGGCGGGATGGCGCCGGCCGTACGCCAGAACCAGAGTCCGAAACATAACACCACGCACATCAATCGCCACATTCTTGCCTCCCGAATCAATTCCCGCTCAAGCGCCGATAACGGCGTCATTATGCGGCATGGATTGGTGCTTGTGAAAATCCGCGGTCGGTTTCAGAATGCCCAGCTTGTTTCCACTCTCCGCAAGGCAATTTCCGCGATGGCAAGTACGCTACTGGTAGTCGACGACCTTTCCGACTGGGGACCTTATTATCCCAGCGAACATGTCATCACTTTCGAAACCTATCTGGCAACCGCGTATGCCGATCCGGATCGGCGGATGCGGATCATCAATTTGTGCGGCGACTATGCCTATCTATCGGACGGGTACTACTGTTCGCTGCTCGCGGAAGCGCGCAATCACCATGTGATTCCGTCGGTAAAAGTCATCAACGATTTGGGCAAGAATGCCTTGTACCGTCTGCAACTGGAAGATTTTACCGAGCCTTTGCTGCGAGCATTCAAGAAGCAGAACAAGGATGGCGAGTTCGCGCTGTACAGCTATTTCGGCACCACACCCGATCCGGCGTTTCAGGAATTGGCGCGCTTGTTGTTCGAGCGTTTTCCCTGCCCGATTCTCAAGATTACGCTCCGCCCGCAACAGCAATGGGAAATCACCGATTTGACCGCGGTATCGCCGCGCCAGTTGAACGACGACATGCAAACCTTGTTCGCCGACGCGCTGGACAAATTCAGCAAGAAGGTCTGGCGTAAGAGTCGGGCTCGCAAGTCAGCGCGATTCGATTTGGCGGTGCTGATCAACCCTGCCGAAACCTTGCCGCCCAGCAATCGCGGCGCGCTAAAGAAATTCATTCACGTGGGCCGGCGGATGGGCATCGACGTGGAGTTGATTACCCAGAACCATTACGGCCGTATCCCAGAGTTCGACGGCCTGTTCATCCGTGAAACCACCGCGATAGACCATCATACTTACCGCTTCGCGAAAAAAGCCGAGGCCGAAGGTTTGGTGGTGATCGACGATCCTAATTCGATTTTGCGTTGCGCCAACAAGGTGTATTTGGCCGATTTATTCCGTACCCACCGCGTGCCGTCGCCGCGAACGTGGATTTTGCACAAGGGCAATGCGGCACATCTGGACCAATTGGAAGCCGCCGCCGGTTTCCCGGTGGTGATCAAGATTCCGGACGGTTCGTTCTCGCGGGGTATCGTCAAGGTGAATAATCGGGCGGAATTGGATCAAAAAGTCGCGGAACTCTTTCAGCAATCGGCGTTGCTGTTGGCCCAGGAGTTTTTGTATACCGATTTCGACTGGCGTATCGGCGTGTTCAACCACAAGGCTTTGTACGCTTGCCGTTATTTCATGGTGAAAAATCATTGGCAGATTTACCGGCACGGCGCTAACCGCACCGATAGCGGCAGTTTCGCGACGTTACCGACCTTCGAAGTACCGAGAGCGGTGCTGGAGGCCGCGCTGAAAGCCACCCAGCCGATAGGCAACGGATTGTACGGCGTGGATGTCAAGGAAGTGGCCGGCAAGGGCTATGTCATCGAGGTCAACGACAATCCCAGCATCGACAGCGGCGTCGAGGACCAGTATCTGGGCGACGAACTTTACCGCGCCATCATGGCGGAGTTTCTGCGGCGGATGGAAAACCGCGGCAAGGGTTCCGCCTGAATGCCAGGCAGGCCCAGTTCGGGTTGGGCCGGCCTGCTCGCGAAACAGGGCGTTAAATTCAAGGGGGACTCCGGCGCAAACTATTCCGCCGGCTTGACCGCTAGCGCGGGCGGCGGCTCGGCGGATGCATCGGCAGCCAGTGTATTCCCCTTGATTTTCAAAGTCACCATGTTGTTTTGATGCGCGACCACCGGCGCGACGGCGCGCCATTGAGCGTTATCCAGCTTTCGAAAAGCCGCGAAAAACCCTAGTGAGCGAGTGTCGCCGGCGGGTTCGATATGTATCGCTTTGTTCTCGCCGGGTTTGATCAGCAATTCCTGCTTACGGACCAAATCGGCGGCCAGCGTGGCTTGATCTTTATCGAACAGTGCAAAAAAGTCCGCGCCATTGAACGAGCTTTGTTCACGCAGCTCGTAAACCCGCAGCAAAACCGGGGCGGCCTTGCCGTCGGTATCGGGGTTGATCATCGGCGCGCTTTCGATCTTCAGATCGACCTGAGTCGGCGGTAAGGGCGCCGGTTGCTCCGGGGTTTCGGCACATCCGAGAACCAGGAGTAAGGGCAAGTTGAACAACAGTCTGGTTAACCACATATTGAAAGTCTCATCGGTGTTGGTAGACGCCGAACGCCGCTTAGGATACGGCGTCAGGGTTTGCGGACAGTATAGTCCTATCCGGTGTTTCGGTGGATGGTAGGCGTCGGAGCCGGTTAGGCGAATCGCGCGCGGAAAATTTCTCTGCAACGGTCTGCAATCGCGGCACACTGGCGGAAACTTTTGCGGTGCTTTTGTCATCGCTGGCGCAAAGAACAAGGTTGCTGGCGAGGTTCGGACCGGGGGAGGAATGGAGGTTTCAAACGAGTGTCGTCTCAGTACTCGGTAGACCAATTTGCCGATATCAATGCCTGAACGCCTAGCAATGCGCAGGTTTTGTCGCGGGAACCTCTCCCTCCCTGGTGTCGCCGTTCGCGACGTATGTTAGTGGGTCGCGACGCCACCAAATCTCTAAGGACATCGAATGAAAACGATGAACACTCACTTGTTACTGGTCGCGCACGGCAGTCGCCTAGAACAAGCTAACGACGAGATTCGTCGATTGGCGGACACCTTGGCCATCGGCAGCCGTTATGCCGGTGTCGCGTGCGCATTCCTGGAAATTGCCGAACCGAGCATCTCGGACGGTTTACGTAGGCAAATTGCGGCCGGCGCGCGGCGTATTGTCGTCTTACCTTACTTTTTGGCGGCCGGTCGTCATGTTGGCATCGATATTCCGGCGCAAGTGGAGGGCATGCGCTGTCAGGCGCCGGAGGTCGAAATTCTGATTGCCGAGCATTTAGGCAGTGCGGCCGCGATGCGGCCGGTGTTACTCGATTTGGCGTTCGATTGTCTGGGCGAGCTTTCGTGAAAACATAGCGGATGAGAACAGCGATTTCGGTCGTTCCGGCGTGCTAGCGATTTTCATTTTTTTCGCTGATTTTGCTCGGGGCATAAAAAAGCCCGCATATCGCGGGCTTCGTCCGGTTTATTATTGTGTTTTGGACGTCTGTCGAATTGATTTCGACAGCTTAACTTGCTGCGCTTATTGTTGTTGTTTTACCAGCGAACTGGCCGCTCTCCTCCCCCGTTGAAAGATGACGATTCTTGCCAATCGCATCGACCTAATTCAAGGTGAATGCATTCTAAGAGATTAAAACCGGGTTGTCCAGAAAAACTGCGACAAATTGCCGCAGTTTTTTCCCGATTCCTCGCGGTCAATAGGCGGCGTCGTGATAAACGTTTTGCACGTCATCCAGTTCATTCAGCATATCTAAAAATTTTTCGAATAACACCGCGTCGTCGCCCGCGATCGGCGTTGAACCCTTCGGTAAAAACTGAATTTCATCGACTTCGAAATCGATTTCACCTAGCAAGTCGGTCAGCGCCTGCTTGGCTTTGAAATAGTCGGCTTGCGGCGTGAATACCGTTAACTTGCCTTCGTCGTTTTCAATATCGCTGACATCGACGTCGGCGCTCAGTAGGGCTTCGAGAACGCTGTCTTCGTCATCGTGGCGAAACGCCAGAATCGCGGCGTGATCGAACATATGGCTGACGGTGCCCTGCGTGCCTATCTTACATTTGGTTTTGGTAAAACACAGGCGCACGTCGCCGAACGTGCGATTCGGATTGTCGGTCAAGCAATCGACGATCACCATGCAACCGCCCGGGCCAAAACCTTCATAGCGAGCCGGCGCGAAGTCCTCGCCGCCGCCGCCCTTGGCTTTGTCTAGGGCTTTGTCGATGACGTGGCCGGGAACCTGATCCTTTTTAGCCCGGTCGATAAGTCCGCGTAAGGTCAAATTGCCGGACGGATCGACGCCACCGGACTTGGCGCAGACATAAATTTCGCGGCCGTATTTGCTGTATACCTTGGTCTTCGCATCGGCCGTTTTGGCCATCGACACCTTTCTGTTCTGGTAGGCTCTACCCATCGGACTGCTGCTCCATAGACAACGCGGTTAAAGGCGCGGATTTTAACGCCAAGTATTTTTTCTCGGGAAACTTTTCGCTGTTGGCGGGTCAGCGGGGCGCGGTCGAGCCGATTGGCGCGGATGGCATTGATGAATCTTCTTTGTATCCGATTCCGGCAAAAATGCCGCAATCCGGTCCGGCGTAGCCAAAAATCGGAAAACTTCCGCGAGATGTTGAAATTTAATTTACTTTAACAATGAATTTTAACGGCTTGTTTTAAATTGTATTGTTGTTGTACTTCATTGATTGTGTTGCCAAAACCCCTGAAAGGGGCTATTGAGTTTTATCGGGAAAGTGGCAAACTCGCCAAACGGGAGGCTTTAATTGGGAGGTACTATGAAAATACTAGCTATCTTGATCTTGGCGGGGCTCGGTTACGGCGCGGTCAGATTTATTCTTACAGTGGTGAAAGAACTGGCGTTGTTTGCCGTCGAAGCTTGGCGCGATATCGAGGTTGAGCAATAACGCTAACCAAAAATCAATTCATACAAAAGGGCTACGGGCCTATTATTGCAGATCAGCAAACAGCCGGGTGAAACCGGCTTTTTTGTGCCCTAGAGTCCGAGAAAGCCGAGCTTGGCTGCTAAAGGAAGACGTAGCGCAAAACAGCGGTCGTAGCGTTGTTGGTGGTCAATTGCCGGTGAGATGTGGGTAGGCCCTGACAAAATTGAAACCGCTAGTCGTCCGAGATGTATTGGTACGCGGCCTACTCGCCGAACGATATACTTTGCATTTTCCGTCGGCATGCGAGGTCGTCGCCATCAGTCTGTCCGAGTAGTTAGCCGGTTATAATGCACGGCCAGTATTCGCCCTTTCCGTTGCCATGTCCGAAGATTATTACTTTTCTCCCGATCAAGCCGTCGAGTCTCTGAAAGTCCCGCCGCATTCGATCCAGGCCGAACAATCCGTGCTGGGTGGCCTGCTGCTGGATAATCGCACCTGGGATTCGGTGGCCGATAAAATCGTCGAGGGCGATTTCTATCGGCGTGATCACCGTTTGATCTTTCGCGCGATTGCTCAATTGGCCGAGAAACAGGATCCGTTCGATGTCGTGACGATTTCGGAAGTCTTGGAAGCCACCGGCGAACTGCAGGACGGCGGCGGCCTCGCGTATCTGGCTTCACTGGCGCGCGACACGCCCAGCGCCGCCAATATCGTCGCCTATGCCAACATCGTCCGCGACCGCTCGGTCTTGCGGCAGCTGATTCATGTCGGTACCGAAATTTCCGACTCGGCCTTCACCACCGAGGGTCGGGAAACTGCCGATTTGCTGGAAAACGCCGAGCGCAAGGTATTCGAAATCGCCGAGCAACGCCAACGCGGTCAAGGCGGTTTTGCGTCGATCAAATCCTTGCTGGCCAAGGCGGTGGACAAGATCGAAATGCTGTACGAGCAGGACGGCGACATCACCGGCGCCAGTACCGGCTTCACCGACCTCGACGAAAAAACTTCCGGACTGCAACCGTCCGACTTGATTATCGTCGCCGGAAGGCCTTCGATGGGCAAGACCACGATCGCGATGAACATGGCCGAAAACGTGGCTTTGAAAAGCGGGATGCCGGTCGCCGTATTCAGTATGGAGATGCCGGGCGAAGCGCTGGCGATGCGGATGATGTCGTCGCTGGGCCGGATCGATCAGCACAAGGTGAGGACCGGCAAACTGGACGACGACGACTGGCCGCGCTTGACCTCGGCGATCAATCTGTTGGCCGAGACCAAAATGTTTATCGACGACACCCCGGCGCTGACGCCGACCGAGGTGCGTTCCCGCGCCCGCAGGCTGACCCGCGAACACGGCCAACTGGGCTTGATCGTGCTCGACTATTTGCAATTGATGCAATCGCCGTCCAGCGGCGATAACCGGGTGCAGCAGATTTCCGACATCTCGCGCGGCCTGAAGGCGCTGGCCAAGGAGCTCAACGTGCCGGTGATCGCGCTATCGCAGCTTAACCGGAATCTGGAGCAACGTCCAAACAAGCGGCCGGTGATGTCGGACTTGCGCGAATCCGGCGCGATCGAGCAGGATGCCGATTTGATCATTTTCGTGTATCGCGACGAGGTGTATCACGAGGACAGTCCGGACAAAGGTATAGCCGAAGTCATCATCGGCAAGCAGCGGAACGGTCCGCTAGGCACGGTGCGACTGACCTTCCTCGGCCAATACACCCGCTTCGAAAACTTCGCGGGCGTTTATACCGGTAGCGAGGATTACGAATGACGCCGGCCGCTTACGTGCATCTGGATCTGGACGCCGCCCGCCACAATCTGGCCCAGGTTAAACGTTATGCGCCGAACAACCGGATCATGGCCGTGATCAAGGCCAACGGCTACGGCCACGGTATGGATAGAGTGGCGGCGGCGTTGGCCGAGGCCGACGGTTTCGCGGTGGCGCGGGTCGACGAAGGCGTGCGCTTGCGCGAGGCCGGATTCACGCAAGCGATTACGGTCTTGCAGGGCTTCGTATGCCTGGACGAGCTGCGTTTGATGGTACGCCACAAACTAGCGGCGGTGATTCATACGCCGCAGCAAATCGGCATTTTGCGGCAACTGGCGCCGGAATCCGAAAAATTACCGGTTTGGTTGAAAATGGATACCGGTATGAACCGCCTGGGTTTCAAGGGCGGCGACTTTTTGGCCGCTTATCAGGCGCTGGCCGATTGTGTCGCCGTCGCGCAACCGATCAATCTGATTACCCATTTCGCCAACGCCGACGACTTGCTCGACGACAAAACCCGCCGCCAGATCGACGTATTCAACCATGCGGTCAAAGACTTCCCCGGTCAGCGTAGTATCGCTAATTCGGCCGGCATCATTGGCTGGCCCAACGTGTCTTCCAACTCGGCACAGGTTAGGGGGGGGGATTGGGTCAGGCCGGGATTGATGCTGTACGGCTGCTCGCCGTTTGCCGGTAAAACCGGCGCGGATTTCGGTCTACGGCCGGTGATGAGTCTGCATTCGCGGTTGATCGCGGTCAAGTACGTGGCCGCCGGCGAATCGGTCGGTTACAGCGGCACCTGGACTTGCCGGCAACCGACCCGGCTTGGGGTGGTGTCGATAGGCTACGGGGACGGCTACCACCGCCACACTCAAAGCGGCGCGCCAGTACTGGTCAATGGTCGGCGGGTGTCATTGATAGGTCGGGTATCGATGGACATGATCACCGTCGATCTTAATAGCCAGCCGGACGCCCAGCCCGGCGATCCGGTCACGTTGTGGGGCGAGGCCTTGCCGGTCGAGGAAATCGCCCGTCACGCCGACACGATACCTTATACCTTACTCTGCGGGATTACCCAGCGGGTGCAAGTGATAGAACGAAGCCCGGCGGAAACTTTTGTCTCCGCGACGACCATGGCCGGTTGAGTTGGCCGTTGCATCGTGGACAGCCAGGCTTAACGCTGCTTACGCCCTTTGAAAAACGCCAGCGCGCTGGTCGGACCCGGTGCGCGGTAGCTCGCGATGTGCCGACACGAGGCGGTGCGGCTTGGCGAGGCTGTGGGTAGTGATCGCCGCCTGTATTCCCAACGGCAGATGGTCTGAGTTTCAGGTAGCCGAGATTCTCTCGATTCAAGTTTCAGGCGATCAAAGCATGTCTTACAAACGGGGGAGTGCCGGCGGTGAGAACTGTCCGAACCGGTTCAGTTCGATTGCGAACGACCGGTTCTTGACTAACGGGTTCTCGACCAGCCTGGTTCACGCTGCCGTCGCTAAGCGGCAATCCCGTTGTGCCGTAGCAAGGCGTCAATCCGCGGTTCGCGGCCGCGGAAGTTTTTAAATAAAGTCATTGCGTCGCTGCTGCCGCCTTGTTCCAGGATATTGCGCAGGAAGGATTCACCGGTAGCGCGGTCGAAAATGCCTTTTTCCTCGAACAGCGAGAAGGCGTCGGCCGACAGGACTTCCGCCCATTTATAGCTGTAATAACCGGCCGCGTAACCGCCCGCGAAGATGTGCGAGAAGCTGTGGGCGAAGCGGTTGAATTCGGGCGGCTTGACCACCGCGACTTGCTCGCGCACTTGCTGCAAGGTTTGATAAATCCGTCCTCCCTTGGCCGGGTCGTAGTGCTGGTGAATTTTGAAGTCGAACAGGCTGAATTCCAGTTGCCGCACCATCATCATGCCGGCCTGAAAGTTTTTCGCGGCGAGCATCTTATCGTACAGCGCATCCGGCAATGCCTCTCCGGTTTGGTAATGGCCGGAAATCAGGCCCAGGGCTTCCCTGTCCCAGCACCAGTTTTCCATGAACTGGCTGGGCAGTTCCACCGCGTCCCATTCCACGCCGTTGATGCCGGACACGCCGAGGTGGTCGATCCGGGTCAGCATGTGATGCAGACCGTGGCCGAATTCGTGGAACAGGGTTTCCACTTCGTCGTGGGTTAGCAGGGCGGGGTCGTTGCCGGTCGGCGGTACGAGTTCCATACTCGTTACCGCACTCCCACCATCCCTGGCGATCGGCGGCGTGAAGTTGCAGGTCAGGTAGGCGACTGGCGTTTGCAGGCCGGTCGAGGTTTTCTTGCGGCAGACGCAATCGTCCATCCAGGCGCCGCCGCGCTTCTTGGCGCGGGCGTACAAGTCCAGGAAGAAGCGGCCGCGTAGTGCGCCGTCCTTGTCGACAATTTGATAAAAGCGTACATCCGGGTGCCAGGCGTCGAACTCCCGGATTTCGCTGATTTGCAGACCATACAGGCGTTCGACGATCGCGAACAAGCCGGGTACGACTTTATTGTCCGGAAAGTAGGTCTTCACTTCTTCTTGCGACAATTGATAGCAGTGCTGGCGCATTTTTTCCGAGTAGTAGCCGATGTCCCAGGCTTGCAGATCGTGCAGGCCGTGTTCCTGGGCGGCGTATTCCTTCAGCTCGGTCAGGTCGCGGCGCGCCTGGCGCCAGGATTTGTCGGCCAGGTCTTCCAGAAATTTGACCACATCGTCGGTGGACTTGGCCATTTTGGTGGCCAGTGAATATTCCGCGTAATTGCTGAATCCCAGCAATTGGGCCTTTTCGTGGCGCAGAGCCAAAATCTGCTCCATGATGTCGGTGTTGTCCCATTGGCCGGCGTGTGGACCTTGGTCGGATGCGCGGGTGCAGAAGGCTTCGTAATGCTCGCGCCGCAGTTCCCGATTGTCGGCGTAGGTCATGATCGCCAGATAGGACGGAAATTGTAGATTGATCAACCAGCCGTCCTTGCCTTCGGCTTCGGCAGCCTGCTTGGCTTGGGCGATGGCCGACTCGGGCAGGCCGGCCAAATCGTCGAGATGGGTAATTTGCTTGTGCCAGGCGTTGGTGGCGTCGAGCAGGTTTTCCTCGAACTGGCTGGCCAACTTGGACAGTTGCTGACTGATCTCCTTGTAGCGCGCTTGTTGCTCGGCTGGAAGGTCGACACCGGACAAATGAAAATCGCGTAGTGCGTTATCGATAATCTTTTGTTGGGCGGGTTCGAGATTGGCGAATTCATCGCTGTCGCGAATGGCTTTGTAGGCTTGTTGCAGCGCCTTGTTTTGGCCGGTTTCGGTGGCGTAGGCGCTGAGTTTGCCAAGGCAGGCGTTGTAGGCGTCGCGCATGGCGTCGCTGTTCACGACCGAATTCATGTGGCTGACCGGCGACCAAGCCTTGTTCAAGCGGTCTTCGGCTTCCTCGATGGGCTCGATCAGGTTATGCCAAGTGTAGGGGCCGCCGCCTGCTAGCTGGGTATCAATGGCGGCGCGAGCATTGGCCAGTAATTGATCGATCGCCGGTTCGACATGTTCGGGCAGAATTTTGGAAAATTGCGGGAGTTCGGTACGTTCTAATAAAGGATTGGTCATTACGGTAGCCGGAAAGTAATCGGAAAAAATCAGGATAACAGTTGCATCGCCGCCTGCACGCGGGCCTGAGCCTTTTGTAACACGGAAAGCGAAAAATCGGGGTTGAGCTTGCCCTCGCTGAGTTTGGCGTAGGCCGGTATCGAGCAAATATAGGGTAGGTCGCGGGATTTGCCGCTACCGAAATAGCTGTGTAATTTGGCTAGCATGACAATGTCGCTCAGCGTCAGTTCCGGGCCGCTGTCATACAGCCAATTTTCGGCGAGCGGCGGAATGCCGGTTAGGGTTTCAGAGAAGCCCAAGGTATGCAGTACCAGAGTGCCGACCGGAGCGCGCAGATAGGTTAGCGAGGCTTGTAACTCCTCCAGGCTGGGGCTGGCGTCCGGGAAGTGCTCGGCAAAATGCAGTAGCGGTATCGCGCCAATGTCGGCGACCAAGCCGGCCAGCAATGCGTCTTCCGGGTTGATGCGGCTGCACGCCTGGGCCAGCACGAAGCTGAGGCTGGAGACGTACAAACTGCTACGCCATAACGCTTGCATGGCTTTCATCAGCGCAGGATCCTTGCAATGGAACAGTTGCTTCAAGCTGATGCCGAGAACCAAGTTGCGAGTCGCGTTGAGGCCGATGCGCGATACCGCGTCGTGGCAATTGTGGATCGTGTTGCCGGTGGAATACAGAGCGCTGTTGGCAACCTGAATCAGTTTGGCGACGATGGGCGGATCGAGTTGAATAATTTCGACGGCGTCGGCTATCCCTATCTCCTTGCGCATCGCTTCCTTGAGTTTAAGCGCGACGTCGGGTAACGAGGGCAACCTTAACTGATTTTCCCGGTAGGCTTGGGCAAAGCTGATAAAGAACTGGTGGCCGTTCAACGACTCGGGGAGTTCGATATCCACCAGTTCAACACAGCTGGTCGATTCTCGGCAGTGGTCGGACCATAGCCGGTTCAGCTCTATCGAGACTTCCAGGATCAAGACGTCGTCGAGCGCGGTGGCGGTGGCGCCGCAACGCGTGGCGCTGTTTAACGGCAGATGGGCTCGCGGGGTGTCGGCGACGATTTCGTAGCTGCTGTCGCTGTCGGGTTGCATGCTGAGCCGCCCTCGCACTAAATAAAACACGCTGTCGGTGCGCTGGTCGAAGGTGAAAATCACAGAATGTTTGGCGTAGCGGAGGGTTTTGCGCGGCAGCGCGGCCAAATGGGCATCGTCGAGATTGCGTAGAGGGACGAATTGCTTGAGTTCCGCCGGAGGCAGGGATTGTTTGAGCGTCGACATCGGCGGTGTCACGCCCGGTATTTCCACCGGTATGTTTACGTTTTTCGCGGCGATGTTGGTTGGCGCCGAAGACGTTGGCGGCGGCGTTTTTTTGAAGAGGCGCGTGAACCAGTTCATGTCAGGCCCGGAAAAATGCCAAGGCCTCGGCGATTTGCTGTTTGGCGTCCTGCAGTACTTGCAGGGACATGTCGGGCGTTAAAGCGCAGTCGTCCAGTTTATGAAACGCCGGCAAGGTGTTCAGAGGCGGCAATTTGTGCATCCGGATGCCCCCCAACTGACTGTGAAATTTGGCCAACAATACAATGTCGTGCAATTGCAGGCCCTCGCCGGCGTCGTAATACCAGTTTCCGGTTTGCGCCGGAATTTGGATCAGCGTGTCCGGAAAATGCCATTTTTTCAGGATGAAAGTGCCGAATAGCCCCTGTAGGTAGTCGATGCAAGCGTCGAGTTCGGCCTCGGTGTACTCTGAAGCGGGCAGGCTACCAGCCAATGTAATGATAGGCAAGACGCCGATATTGTGAGTCAGGCCGGCAAGCAAGGCTTCGTCGGCGTTGATCTTTTTACCGAGACCGGCCAAGGTACAACTCAAACTGGCGATTTGTATGCTCTGCTTCCAGGTTTGCTGGGATTTTTGCTGAAGCACTTTATTGGTGCTGCGGAACAATTGGTGCAGGCTGACGCTGGTGACCAGATTTTGAGTAATTTTGAAGCCCAGATGATTGACCGCATCGTGGCTATTACTGACCGGCTTTAAGCCTCGGTAGATCGGACTGTTGGCGACCTGTACCAGTTTGGACGAAATCGCCGGGTCCAGATTTACGATTTTCACCGCATCGGCGACGCTGATGTCTTTTTGCAATGCACTACGCAGCCTTAAGGCGACGTCGGGCAGGCTGGGGACTTGCAGCGCGTCGGCGTCGTAGGCCGCGCAAAGTTTCGCGAATAGCCGGCTATTACGCAGTTCGGCGGGCGGATTGGCGCGGTTTGCCAGCGGATTGTGTGGCTGAGCGCTGCTTTGTCGCAGTAACGATAGTGGTAGGTAAATCAGCTGGGATGGGGTTTGGGCAATGGCGCTGACGCTATGTTCGCCGTGAGCCGCCAACGGATAGCAGGCCTTGAAGGTATTCTCTTCAACCGTGTATCCGCCGTTGGCCGACTCCAGAAACACTTTGCCGCTGTAGAGATAAATCAAGGTGTCGGAGGCTTCGCCGCGATTGAAGACGATGTCCCCGGCATTGAACTGGCATAACGCAATCGGCAGCTTTATCAGTTCTTTGCTGTCCAGCTCGCTGATCGGGATCAGTTTGCGTAAAAACTCGATGGGCAGACGGTGGGCCGGACGTTCGCCGTTGCTCGCCGCGGCGACGGGTTTGGTCGCCGCCCGTTTAAATAACTTGCCGAACATATCAAGTGATGAAGGTGTTCAAAGCTTCCTGAATCTTGGCTTTTGCGTCGTGCAGGATCGCCAGCGTGTTTTCCGGCGACAGCGAAAAGGTTTTCAGTTTGGCGGCGGCCGGGATCGCGCTGATTGCCGGCAGATCGGCGTTGGCCTTTTTGCCGATCAAGGCATGTAGTCGAGAGAGCACGACAATGTCGGTCAGTGTTAACGTGTCACCGCTAGCGTGAAACCAATCGCTGGAATGTTTGGCCGCCTGAATGAACTCATCGGCAAAATCCCATTCCTTGAGCACGACCGCGCCGACGGGCGCTCTGACGACGGGGATCGCTTGTTCGATTTCGGTCTCATTGTGGTACTCGAGCGGCAAGTCCGCCACGAAGCTGAGAAACGGAATCACGCCAATGTCGCAGGTTAACCCGGCCAACAGCGCATCTTCCGGATTTTGTTGCTGGCTATGGCTGGCCAGCACGTGACAAAGGCTGGACAAATACAGGCTTTGTTTCCACAAATCTTCGAGGTAAGTCTTCAGCAGCGGCGATTTGGATTTGAAAATCTGCTTGATACTCAGCGCGGTGACCAAGCTGCGCGTGGCGTTCAGGCCGATGCGGATCACCGCATCCTTACAGTTTTTGGCGGGGACAGTGGTCAAGTACAACGGGCAGTTGGCCACTTCGATCAGTTTGGCCGAGATAGCCGGGTCGAGTTGAATGATCTTGACCGCGTCATCGATATTGACGTCTTTTTGGATGGCTTGGCGCAACTTGATCGCCACTTCCGGCAGCGACGGAATTTCCAGTTCGTGGTGGTGGTGCTGGAAATGGTCGGCGAACAGCGATAACAGGCGGTTACCTTGCAAGTCTTCCGGTACGTCCAGTTTGCCGTGGTCGAAGCGGCCGGAGGTGAGCATGATTTTTAACGACACCCGCAGAATACTAATGTCGGTTTTGGCGGTGGCCGTCGCGGTTTGTTTGGCACCGCTACAGATCGGAAACTTGGCTTGCGCGCTGCCGGCGCTGATTTCGTAACCTTTACCGTGCTGATCGGCCAAAACCACGGTTCCGTCAAGCAAGAAAATCGCGCAGGTCGAAGGCTCGTTGACCGAAAACAGGGTTCGACCGGCTGAGTAGGTTTCGACGTGGTTCTCGGCCGCGAAGGTTTGCAGGATTTCTTCGCTCAGGTTTCTGATTGGGAAGAGTTGCCGCAAGGTTTCGGTCGTGATGGGCTGTGTTCCCAGCGGGGCTGGGGATTTGCCGGAGACTTTCCCGAATAATGATTTGATGGCCTTCATGTTGGTCCGTTAAGCAATGATGGATCGTGGAAGAGTGATTGTCGTTGGTGTTGGACGGAGGTCAATCGTTTCGAAGCGGCGGCAGCGTTCGCTCGCGGTTCAGCAAATCGATGACCGGACGGGTGTCCGGTCTGACGCCCCGCCAAAGATAGAAGGCCTCGGCGGCCTGCTCCACCAGCATGCCCAAGCCGTCGAGGCTTAGCGAGGCGCCGTGCCTAAGGCCCCAGTTTACGAATGCGGTAGGCTGGTTGGCATAAGCCAAATCGTAGCAGCAGCCGCCGTCGGCGAGAATATCGTCGGCCAGCGGCGGCAGGTCGCCGCCCAAGCTGGCGGAGGTTGCATTCAAAATGACGTCGAAGCGGCTGTTCAAATCGGCGTAGCCGCAGGCGTGCAACTCTCCAAGATCGGCAAACTCGTCGGCAATGGCCTCGGCTTTTTCGAGTGTCCGATTGGCGATGACGAGCTGCGCCGGTGCCTGTTCCAGCAGCGGCGCGACGATACCGCGTGTCGCGCCGCCGGCCCCGAGCACTAAGATCCGGCTGGCGCGCAACGGAATGCGATGGTTGATGGTCAGGTCGTTGAGCAGACCGACGCCGTCGGTATTGTCGCCGAGGATGCGGCCGTCGGTCTGGCGTGCCAGGGTGTTGACGGCTTTGGCGAGCAGGGCGCGGTCGCCGAGGCGGTCCGCGAATTGCCAGGCGAGTTCCTTGAGCGGCACCGTGCAATTGAGACCCTTGCCGCCGTCGGCAAAGAAGGTTTCTACCGCGGAGCGAAACAGCTCGGCCGGTACGTCCGCCGCCCGGTATTGCAGACGTTGACCGGTTTGCTCGGCGAATAGGCCGTGGATGCGCGGCGATTTGCTGTGGTTAATCGGGTGGCCGAATACGGCGTATTGGTCGATGGCTGTCATTGGTCGGCTTGTTTGCGGGATTTGAATTCCCAATACAGGGTGACGATGACGAGCAGGCCGGCGAGCACGCTGACGGGCAACATGAACTGTTCAACGTAGGCGATAATAATCGCGCATGCGCCGAGAAACAGGCCGATCAAACCCAGTTGCCAGCCGATACGGATGCCGTCCAGCATCGTGGCCAACGACAGAATCAGCAACACCACCAGCGTCGCGGCGTTTTCGTCGATACGGCCCGATTTCTGCAGCAGAAACGCGCCGCCGGCGACCAATACCGCACTGGCCCAATGCAGCAATTGTTCCTTGAACGCAGCGGCGAAGTCGAACGTGTGGTTTTTGGCTTTCATCCGGCCGATGGCGATCGAAATGCCGGCGAATACGGTGACCATGAATAACCAGAAAGCGTAACCGTCTTCCGGCGAAAAGCGGGTGACGGCGATACCCAGCATGGACAGCAACAGGAGCAGAATAAATACACCTTCCTCCAGCCGTGATTGCCGACGCTGTTCGGCATTGCGGATGTCGCGCGCGGTCGCCATGGCTTGTCGATCTAGGTTTGTTGCAGCCATTGTGCCGCCGGTTTGGCGAAGTAAGTCAAAATTGCGTCGCAGCCGGCCCGTTTGAAGGCGAGTAAGGATTCCAGCACGGCCTGACGTTCGTCTAGCCAGCCGTTTTGGGCGGCGGCTTTCAGCATCGCGTATTCGCCGCTGACTTGGTAAGCGAATGTCGGAACGCCGAAACGATCCTTGGCGCGGCGAATGATGTCCAGATAGGGCATGCCGGGTTTAACCATGATCATGTCGGCGCCTTCTTGTAAATCGAGCGCGATTTCGCGGATCGCTTCGTCGGAATTGGCGGGGTCCATTTGGTAGCTGTATTTGTTGCCTCCGCCCAGATTGCCGGCCGAGCCGACCGCGTCGCGGAACGGGCCGTAGAAACTGGAGGCATATTTGGCCGAATAGGCCAGAATGCGGGTGTTTGGGTGGCCCTGGGACTCCAGGACGTTGCGGATCGCACCGATTCTGCCGTCCATCATGTCGGACGGCGCGACGATGTCGGCACCGGCCTCGGCATGGGATAGGGCTTGTTTGCACAGCACGTCGACGGTGGCGTCGTTGACGACGTATCCGTCAGCGTCAATCAGGCCGTCCTGGCCGTGCGTGGTGAACGGGTCGAGCGCGACGTCGGTAATTACGCCGAGGTCCGGAAATTCAGATTTCAACGCTCGCGTACAACGTTGCGCCAGGCCGTCGGGATTGTAGGCTTCTTCTGCGTTCAGCGATTTTTGACCGGGGTCGACGACCGGAAAGAGCGCGACGGCGGGGATACCCAACTTGACTAAGGATTCGGCTTCCCGCAACAGCCGGTCGATGGACAGGCGGCTGACGCCGGGCATCGACGCCACGGCTTGTTGGACGGATTGGCCTTCGACGACAAATAATGGGCAGATCAAGTCGTCGGTAGTCAGGCGGTTTTCCCGCATTAACCGGCGGGAAAAATTCTGGGAGCGCATGCGGCGCATCCGGGTGGTTGGGAAAAAGTCGTTAGGGGTAGACATCTTTTCCATAGTAAAATAGTGAGGTGTTTGCCGATCCTCCGCGGGTTGGTCGAGCCTGAGGCTGGGTTTTCCGCTTCGGACCTTAATTGTAGCAGTGTATGGTTTGGGAAGGCTGAAATTAGCGCCCTGTATCCTTATTAAGAGATGGTTTATATGTATATCAAACGTTATTTGCAGTTTTTATTGATGGCGATTTGGGCGGCGACTGCGTTGGGCTGGGCTTCCGGCGCGGCGGCGGAAGGCGAGCCGCAGAAGATTATCGAGGACGCCTCGAACAAGCTGAAGCAACGCATGCAGGAGCCTGGGTTTACGCAGGATTTCAAAAAAATCACGGTGTTCGTACACGACGTGATCTACCCGCATGTCGATTTCGACCTAATTTCGACGTTGGTGCTCGGCAAAATGTGGAAGGACGCTACGCCGGCCGAGAAGGACGGTTTTAAGAAGGAGTTCCAAACCCTGTTGATTCGCACCTATTCCAGAGCGTTTGTCGAGTTCAAGGACTGGTCGGTGCGTTTTCTGCCGGTTAGCAGCGAAGGCGACGATAAAAAGGTATTGATCAAAACCGAAATCTTGCAACCTGGCTTGCAGCCGATTGCGGTCAACTACCGTATGCTGAACGAGAAAGGGGCTTGGAAAGTCTACGACATCCTGATCGAGGGTGTTAGCTTAGTCACCAACTATCGGACCAGCTTTAAAAACGAGGTCGAACGTTCCGGATCGTTGCAGGAAGTGATCAATCAGTTGGCCAAGCGCAATACCGAGGCGCTCAGCAACAACAACGTCCCCAACAATTCTTAAGCATTCGCCAGTCTTGCTTGGCCGCGCTTGTTCAAACCAGCGCGGTCGCTCCTCATGCCAGCTTCGAAAGATTCTTTATACGCCAGTCCGCTAGGCGAAATCGCGGCATTTAGCTTCGACGAGAACGTCGTCAAGGTCTTTCCGGACATGATTCGACGCTCGGTGCCGGGCTACGGCACGATGATTTCCGCAATTGGTTTGTTGGCCGGCCGTTACGCCCGCGAAAACAGTCGATGTTACGACTTGGGATGTTCGTTAGGTGCGGCGGCATTGGCCATGCGCGCCAACATTGCTGTCCGAAACTGCAAAATCGTGGCGGTCGACTGTTCGGAGGCGATGATCGAGCAATGTCGGCGCGATATTGAGCTGGCCCCGGCGGAGGTCGACATCGAATGGCGTTGCGCCGATATTCGCGATATTGAAATTCGCGATGCATCGGTGGTTGTGCTGAATTTCACGCTGCAATTCATACCTCTCGAAGACCGTGGTCGCTTTATCGCTGGGCTTTACGACGGCCTACTGCCTGGCGGCGTGTTGATCTTGTCCGAGAAGCTGGCGTTCGATGACAAACGTCAGCAGGATCTGCAAACCGAAATGCATCATCTGTTCAAGAAAGCGCAAGGGTATAGCGAACTGGAGATCAGTCAAAAGCGAACTGCGTTGGAGAACGTCTTGATACCGGAGACTTTCTCCGAGCATCGCGCGCGCCTGGAAGCAGCGGGGTTTTCCAGTGTCGAGGTTTGGTTCCAGTACTTCAATTTCGCGTCAATGATCGCGTTGAAATGATCGATTACCGGCCTTTATTCAACTTGCTTGTCGAGGCGGGAGGTCAGCGCTGGGCGGCATTATTGCCGGGGCAGTTAGCTACGGCATTCGATGAAACCGGGCATGGCGATTTGCGACGCTGGCGGAGCGTGGTCGATGCATTGCCGCCTCTGACACCGAGCGTTTGCGACTTGCTCGATCAAGTACAAATCGGCGGCGACTCGGACATTTCCGAAACGGCACGCTCCGAGTTACGCGAGCGGTTGATGGCCTTGCATCCTTGGCGGAAGGGGCCGTATCGTCTTTTCGGTATCGAGATCGACACCGAATGGCGCTCCGATTGGAAGTGGCGTCGTGTTAAAGATGCCATTGCGCCGTTGCGCAACCGATTGGTGCTGGATGTCGGTTGCGGAAACGGTTACTACGCCTGGCGGATGTGGGGCGCCGGCGCCAGAATGGTGATCGGTATCGATCCGACTCTGTTGAGCGTGATGCAATTTCAGGCGGTTCGTCGTCTGCACGGCGGCGATGCGCCAGTCTTCGTTTTGCCGCTGGGTATAGAGGATGTGCCGGCGGACTTGGGAATTTTCGATACGGTTTTTTCGATGGGGGTTTTATATCACCGGCGTTCGCCGATCGATCATTTGCTGGAATTGAAAGGTTGCCTGAGGCCGGGTGGCGAGTTGGTATTGGAAACCTTGGTGATCGACGGCGGTCCGGACCGCGTGTTGCTGCCCGAGCGGCGTTATGCCAGCATGCGTAACGTCTGGTTTTTGCCAAGTTGCGAGGCGCTGTCGGTTTGGTTGGGGCGTTGCGGCTTCAAGGATGTTAGGGTGGTGAACGTCGAAAAAACCTCGGTGGAAGAGCAGCGTTCGACCGAATGGATGCGTTTTCAGTCGCTGACGGACTTTTTGGATCCTAACGACTCGGATAAGACTATCGAAGGCCTGCCGGCTCCTGTCAGAGCTGTGTTTGTCGCCACGGCATAGGGGTTAGTTATTTTCGGAATTTCGTATTGAAAAAATAGGTTTAGCTTCTACAATCGACTAGCTTTTCAAGTCATTCTTAATGGAATGAGCCGATTAAGCCTAATCTCTAACTAAATTACGAGGTCGAATTATGAAAAAGCTATTTCTGGTTCTATTGCTTTGTTCGTTTTGGGTGAGTGCTGAACCCATCAATATCAATCAGGCAGACGCGGAAGCAATTTCCACTGCCTTAACCGGAGTCGGCCCGAAAAAAGCCGAGGCCATCGTGCAGTATCGCAAGGAGCATGGTGATTTTAAAAGTTTGAAGGATTTAGAGGCGGTCAAAGGCATTGGCGAAAAAACCGCGATGGCGAACGAGAAAAATATTCTGTTCGGCGATGGTGTGCCAGTTCCATCTGATACTAAAACGGAAAAAACGGAAAAAGCCGGTAAGGCAGCAAGCGCCGAGAAGCCGGACAAGGGTAAATCCGAAGTTAAGCCTAAATAACGCGACTGAACCGGCGCGCTTGCGCGCCGGATTTTGCGCTGTCAGCCGAACGTCGAGCTGTTCCAGCCCCAAAACTCAGCCGGACAATTACTGAACTCAATGTAAATTCGGTCGCCAGCGATGCCGAGTTCCTCGGACAATATTTGGCAGAGGGACGCTGAAAGCTTTGTGGCTTGGCTGGCGCTGAGCCCTATGCTTTTGCACTCCAAATAAGCTAAAGGAGAATCGCTGCCGGCAAACAGCATGAAGTGATTTCCGGAAATGTCGATCATGACATAGCGTTCCGGTTTTCCGGTCTCCTGGGCTAGCAAGTGCGAGAAGGCTTTCAGCAGGTTAGGAGATTGTTCGGCGGTAATAGGGATGTTAGTGCGCAGTTTCAGCATGGGCATGGTCGGTTCTCCTCAGGTTTGTATCGGCTGCTTATGACAATGATGGCCACTCCTCGAGAACCCGATATTGGCGGCGTCCGGAGTTTGATACCGACTCGGCCAGGCAAAAGCCGGTGGCGCGCCAAGTTATCGGTTCGAATTCGGTATCGAGTGGGCGTTTGATTTTACGACATAGCGTGATGTGTGGAGTGAAGGGGCGGTTGTCGATTGGTATGTCCAGCCCCTTGCTGATTCTGGTCAATTGTTCGGAAAGTTCGCTCACGGCTGTTAATCCGTCGGTGGAGGTCAGGCAAAGTATGCTGGGTTTTTGCCAAAAATCGAGCCGGTCGAACGTCAGTTCGGCGCCGTGAAATTTGATGGTGTTGGCTCGTCTGCGCAGTTCCCGTTCTTGTTTGTGATTTACAGTGCCTAAAAACACCAACGTAACATGCAAGTTGGAGATAGCCAGAGGAGTTATTGAGCGATCAAGGTGTTGAATTAGCTGCTGGAGTTTGGCTAGGGCGTCAAGTGGTGGCCAGAGCGCGAAAAATAAGCGTTTCATAGACAGTGCTAGGATGAGCGGGTGGTGTTTTAGAGTCAACTATCGTCCTGAAAAGGCGATTTCCCATCGGGAAATTTCGCGGTTTGCGATGTTGGGTTTTTCGGTCGATAAAATCTTGGTCCGAGTGCCCTGAAGCTTTGTATTTGGCGGCAGTCAAGCATTGACAGCCGTGCTATTTCTATCTTACAGTTACAGATGCATCACACGTACGTGACTAGCCTAGCGGGTTGTGGCAATTTGCGAGAATCAGCTATCAATAAAATTAAAACTTTTCGGAGCACATCACATGGCAAGACCATTAATTCAAATGGCGTTGGACTCACTGGATTTCAACCAAACCGTCGCGCTGGCTGACCAAGTAGCCCCTTACGTCGACATTTTCGAAATTGGCACCCCTTGCATCAAATACAACGGTGTCAATTTGGTCAAAGAACTGAGACAACGTTACCCCGATAAATTGTTGTTGGTTGACCTGAAAACCATGGATGCCGGCGAATACGAAGCTGGTGCTTTCTACGCTGCCGGCGCGGACATCTGCACCGTATTGGGTGTTTCCGGTCTGGCTACTATTGGTGGCGTGATCAAGGCAGCTAAAAAATATGCTGCCGAAGTGCAAGTCGACTTGATTAACGTGCCTAACAAAGGCGAGTGCGCTCGCGAATCCGCGAAGCTGGGCGCCCAAATCATGGGTGTACACACCGGTCTGGACGCACAAGCGGCCGGTCAAACGCCTTTCACCGACTTGGCCGAAGTCGCCAACCTGGGCTTGAACGTTCGCGTTTCCGTTGCCGGCGGTATCAAACCAGCCACTATCGATCAAACCGTTAAAGCGGGAGCCAACATTATCGTGGTCGGCGCGGCTATCTACGGCGCTCCGTCACCTGCCGAAGCGGCTCGTGAAATCCGTGAATTGGTCGACGTGGCGGCGGTGTAAGTCATGCATCAAGAGTTAGTCTTAAGCAAAATTTCCAGCATTCTGGAAGCGACACCCGATTCGTACGACAAAACTTTGGTCGACATGTTGGACCAGGCTAAGCGCGTCTTCATTTCTGGTGCTGGTCGCTCCAAATTGGTCGGTAATTTTTTCGCGATGCGGCTGATGCATGGTGGCTATGATGTCAGCGTTGTCGGTGAAATCGTCACGCCTAGTATTAAAGCCGGCGACTTGTTGATCATTATTTCCGGCTCCGGAGAAACTGAGCAGCTGGTGGCCTTCACCAAGAAAGCTAAAGAAGTGGGTGCGAAAATCGCGCTGATTTCGGCCAAAGACGATTCGACTATCGGCGATTTGGCCGACGTTACGTTGCAAATCGGTCGTGCCGAACAATACGGTAAAGTCAGAGGCATGCCTATGGGTACCGTATTTGAATTGTCTACTCTGCTTTTCCTCGAGGCTACGATTTCCCATGTCATTCATGAGAAGGGTATCCCGGAAGAAGAAATGAGATCGAGACACGCCAACTTGGAATAAGGACGGCGTCAAAGCCGCGGGCGTCACTTGTCGGTCGCGGCTTTGGACATTTACAAGGTATCAAGGTGATGCCAATTCCGGCAGTCTGTTAAACAGTAGCGTCGTGTTGGTTTTCCTTGCAATTACCAAGCCCCAGCCAGAGCGATGTTCTAGTTTACGGGCATCGTACCTAAAATAACAAAATAAAGGAGACCAACATGCCTTCGCGCCGAGACTT
>NZ_LUUK01000181.1 GCF_001644025.1 Methylomonas koyamae | reverse complement strand
AAGTCCGACAGGCTCCTAGGTTGATAAGTTCCTCAACAAGTTTTAGCAAATGTAAACATCCTGTATATCAGAGCAAGATTCTAAAAAAGATAGAGCGTACCATCCAAAAATCTGGTAATCAGTTGGCTGAGCTACGTGGCACATCCATTGATATAGGTACCTGTATGGAGCCGGTAATTTTGTTAGTCGCGGGCTTGTCGGTTGTGGGGGATGCTTGCGGCTTTACGTCAATAATTTCCACTTTTATAGGCGCCGTGAATAAGAAGTTTTTATTATCAGGTTTGATAGGGATTTTGAAGGAAATCGGCGAGCCTTCGGCGACTGTTGCCACAATTCGAATTTTATTATCATCCGGGGCACTAGAAACTTTAAATGAATCGGTGCTTTGCGGTACGACTTCTATCTTAGAAGTATCTAATTGCTTTAAGTTGCTTCCAAGAATTAGTATTTCGCTATTATCTGCTGTTATGCTGCTTCCAGTGCGGGTTAATCGTATTTTGTTTGGTATGACTTCCGTGATATAAGGCTGGGGCTTTGGCTTTGCGTCTTCTTGGGGTGTTGGAAATAAAATCTCTGATGGTATATCTTGAATGCTTATGCTGGCTAAAGGCCATTTCTGAGTCCAAAATTTACTGGTGAGGAAGTTATTGCTACGGGACAGTATCGCCATCTCTCCCTTAAGTTCATTACATTTTTCATTGTCTTTGTTTTCCTTACAGAAATCGTTCGCCTTATTTTGCAAGTTTTTGTAGTCATCCTGAAATTTTATGTATTTTTTATTTAATTCGTATAATATGTTCATCTGATCCGATGATTTGTCTTTGCTAAAGAAGTAATAGCCTGGATCAAAAAAGAAATTGCCAATTGTTCCCCAAAATCCGTAACTGTCTGCTCTTCGCCAATCGAAGTTTTGTTTCATTGCTAGATGTGGCTCCATTATTTTCCATTTATCAGGACCTGAACCTTGTTGCTTACAAGAGTTTTCTCCGTCAGGGTCTTTATCGACACATTTCTTGATCCGGAGATTCAAGTCATTCTGATCAAGGCCGATTAACAGCAATACCGGAAAGGATTGAGGCTGCAAAAGATTAGCGCTTTTTTCATTCTCTCCTTGCACATCCAGTCCCACAAATTGCGGTGCAATTTGATAGCCGAATTGACCACCATTAATACTATAAGAATTGACAATAGTATTCACCGTTCGTGTTCTGCTATCGTTTTGATTGCTTCGTACAAATTGTTCGAATATACTGGCCTGTCCTTCCAGGTTCATTTCTTTTAAAATACCGGCAAGAGCTAAGGAAAACTCCATAACATTACGCTCTGAATTGCTCAGATCCAGTGTTTGGCTGGCCGTCAACGGAGAAACAGCAGCAATTAGTGGATGAGGCCAATGATCTTCATTTTCTGACAAAATGTATTCATTTGGAAAGTATTCGAGAGTCGTTGAGGTATTGCAGTTATCAATATATTGTTTTGCATTTTTAGTATTTGCACCTTCTGAACCCGTTGATTCTGTTTTTTTAGAGTCTTGCGGCGCCTTATCTTCCACAATATTCCATGTGCTTTTGACCATTTTTCGTACGTCACAAGGAACCTGATTTTGATTAATAAACTGCTGTTTTGCCTGATAACTCGCGGGCGTATACTCAATTTTCATTTCGGCTGATAATCGGGCGAAAAACCCCTCTCGCGTCCGCCAGCCGGGATTGACAGAGACCATTGAGGATGCAATAAGTAATACCTTGCCTTTGAATTGGTTTGCCATTGCAGGATCGCCAAGAATGCGGTAGGCGGTTTCGACTGCTTTGTCGCCAGCCGCGATATGTAGCGCATCGCGATTGCTGATGGATAATTGAAGATCGCTCGGCAACAGCGTTCCAGGCGCCTTAACCAAGGTACTGTCTTTTAATGTCGCTTTAGCTTCATCTGCAAATTTGGGGTCTTTGGGATCAACCGGCGTTGTCGCATCTCGACCGGGTGCCGTTGCTGAAACTGGTTTTAGATTGGTTAAACAATCGTCCCAGGCTTTTAATTTAGTTTCTTTTTTATCAGGGTCGCTTTCATCTATATATTGGGCTTTTCTTTCATCGCAAATCGCCATTTTTTTGATTTTGTATTGATCTAGTGCCGACTCTGAGCTTTGGTGTTGCTGTAAATCCGTCTGGAATTGCTGGCCGATCATGGAGTTATTTTTGACTTGCAATGAACCAGCGATGACATTTGCCATCATCAACATATGCGCGGCACCGCCTTGAGATATTTTTTTGGCTTCTTCCAAATACTCTTTACTGTCTTTCTTTAAATCGAAGTTGTTACTACTTTGACTTTTACCTAAAATCGGATAAGACATGACCACCTCGCCGAATTCATCATTCATACTACGCAGGTTGTCGAGTGCTTCGGCAGCGCTGTCAAGATGCTCTTTGATTTCATCGATGGAGGATTCAGGTCGACCTATTGAAGTAGATGTTAATAGAAATGCAGAAAGTGCAAACTTAAAAAGATGTCGGATGCTCATGAGTTTTCTTAATATTTTAAGGCGTTCGGATAAACTTAAGGTAATATTTATTTAGAATTGGTTGTCGGACTTTGTTGGTCGAAAGCTCGCTGTTAAACTGTGTTTTTAAATTCATCCTGGAAATTATTTTATTTTTGTACTTCAAAATTTTTGTTAATATCGGTTCAATAAATTCGATCATCTATCATGAGGTCGTGGCGTCATTTGAGTTTATTTGCGCTTTGATAAATATATTGAGAACTAGGACATACGGATTTTCACTCCAAAATGTCTCATCAAGCCACTTGTTTTCCGTACTAGTACAAATGTACTGGGTCTATTGCGGGCTGTCCGGGGTTACAATCCTCTAATCAGGCTTGCCACGGGGATGAAGACTGTGAATATTTTGTTGATCGACGACCACTTTTGCGCGCGCGAAGGGGTGGCGTGTTTGTTGAAGCAGATTTATCCGGACGTGCAAGTGTTCGAGGCGGAGAGTTTCGCGGCCGGCCTGGCCATTGCCAACGCCCAGCCGTTGAATTTGGTGTTGTTGGATTTGCAACTGCCGGATTGCAGCGGTTTGGAAGGCTTGGCTAAGTTGAAGGCGGATTTTCCGGAGCTGTGCGTGGTGATGTTTTCCGGAGTCGGCGATCGGGATTTGGTGTTTCAGGCTTTGAAGGCGGGGGCGATGGGCTTCGTGGTCAAGACGATTTCCCGGCAGGGGTTTGTCGAAGCCTTGCGCGATTTGTTGTCGGGCCGGGTGTTTTTGCCGGCGACGGTGACCGGCGAGGTGCCGGCCGGCGATGTGCAAACGGCCAACGGCCTGGCGACGGTGACCGATCCGGCCAGTCTGGGTTTGACGCCGCGCGAGTTCGATATTTTGCGCTGGATCGCGCGCGGTTACAGCAATAAGCAAATCGCGTTGCAATTGGCGATTCAGGAGCAAACCGTCCGCAACCACCTGCGGCCGATTTTTTTGAAGTTCGGCGTGACTCGGCGCACCGAGTTGCTGGTCAAGCTGTTTGTGCGAGGGATTGTGTTTGGTAAGCCGGGAGTGGGCAATAGTTAGACCGATCCGGCGCCTCGCCCATCGTGCGCAGCATCGCGTCCATCAGCGTCTTGGGACTGGCCGGTTTGCGTAACAAGCCGGTACGGGCCGGCCACAGTGCCTTGTCTTGCTCGGAGATGCCGTCGGCCGAGAGCACCAGAACCGGCACCGGGCCGCAGTCGGCGTGGACGGCGGCGATGATGTCGTGGGCAGTTTCGTGTTGTTTCAAGTAAAAGTCGGTAATTAACAAATCCGGAATCGCCAGATTGTCGGCCAGTGTCATGTGGGTGTCGGCCAACGACAAGGCGGTTTGCACTTCACAACCCCAACTTTGCAACTGGCAGGCCAGGCCGTCCAGGGCTTTGGCGTCGTCGTCCACGATCAAGACGTAGCGGCCGCTGAAGTCGCCGGTGACGGCCGGCTCGCCGGTGTTGGCGTCTTGTTGGTGCGCGATCGGTAGATAGACTTGAAAGTCGCTGCCCCGGCCTGGGCGCGAATCAAGGTTCATCGTGTGGTTGGGCAAGTGTTGCAGCATCGTTGACGCATAGTACAAGCCGATGCCCAGGCCCGGCGTCGTGGCGTCGGTTTCGCGTCCGAGTTTACCGCGCACCGCGTCTTCGAAGATCTTGTCGCGCAGTTCGGCCGGGATTCCGGCGCCGCTGTCGCGGATGTGCAGTTTTAGCCGGCCGGCGCCGATGTTGACCGCCGCCACGCTGATCCAGCCCGAGCGGGTGTATTTGATGGCGTTGTCGATCAGATTGCCGACGATTTGCGCCAAGATGCTGGGATCGGTATGTACGTTGTAAGGCGGTTTGCGGCGCAAGCGGACCTTTAGGCGCAGGCCGCGCGCGGCGGTTTGCGGGGCGAATTGGGTTTCCAGACTCGCCAGAAAAACATTGATATCGACGTTGGCGAGTTGCGGGATTTGCTTGCCGTTTTCGACGTTGGCGATCTGAAAGATATGGTTGATGGTGCGGCTCAGTTCGTCGATGGCCAAACCCATGCGGTTGGCCAGCGGTTTTAAATGTGCCTGAGTCGGCTCGCCGCAGGCGGTTTCCATCACCGAGGCGTAACAATTCAAGGCTTGTAGAGGTTGGCGCAAGTTGTGGCCGATTTGTGCCAGGAAGCGCGCCTTGTCGTCGGCGTTTTGCTGGGCATTGCGTTTTTCCCGGAAGGATTTGCGGGCGTAGGCTTCAAGTTGGCAACGGGTGCAGATGCCGAACAGGTTGACGATGGTCAGATTAATCATCGACGAGATCAGGTCCGCCGCGCCGACACCTAAGGCATGGCCGGCCAACGGCATCGCGATCGACGTGGCCCAGCCGAAGCCGATCGTCGCGCGCAAGGACATGAACATTTGTCCGTAACTAAAAAAGTACATCGGCAGTAAACAGGGCCAGGTCGATGGGTAATCGGCCGCTTTGCCGTCGATGATGAACAGGATAAGCAAATTCGCGGCCGACAGGCCGGCGCTCCATTTAGCGATGGTATTAATCTGGCGGACGGCATCCCCATGAGTTTGCAAATATGCGAACAAGCCGACCAGTACCGCGATGATGGGCATTCGCGGCAGGGCATTGCCGATCGAGTCGGCGCCAGTGTGTAAATCCAGCAGGATGTAGGCCAGGAAGGCGCCGGCACCGAGTAATAACGCCCATTTCAGAGGAGCCAGCAATACTTGGTAACGTTCCCGCCAAAACGCCTGTTCGGACGCGGCGTCGAATTTGGGAATCGCGAATAAATGACCGGGACTTATAGCGTCGCAACAGGCTTTGAAGACCGCGGAAAAATCGGGTTTGGCCGGCGCTCTGAAAAAAGCGAGGTTGGCTAGATTGGAGTAAGGACTGAAGTTTTGCATGCCGCGATATCCGAGTGCTCGGCGGCATTTGCTGACGAATGAGGAAGCCGGCTAGCCGCGCTGATTGTTATTTTTCATGCGAGCGGCATTGTCCCTAGTCCGGACGGATTTGGCAATTGTGAAAATCTAACAGGGAAACTATAGCATTCCTCGGCTACACTTAACGGCTGCCGTTTAGAACGCGACGCCAATATCGCCGGTAAACTCGGTGTGTGCTGATGGACGAGGGGACGCGCGCGGATCGTGGTTGCCGAAACGTGCCTCGGGTGGGCGACAACGACTTTCTCACCCCCGCAAAAAACCTAACGTAACGGCTCAACGTTACTCTCGTTAAACAAACCTCACCGCCCGCAATCGCGGCTGAAGCCGCTCCGACAGTCGCCGAAGCGTTTTACCGAGCCCAAGCGCCGAATGTGGATTGAATTTTCAAAGGTGCCTGTCAGAGCGGCTCGTACCGCTCCAACACTACCAATTTTCTACAGCACGTCGGCGGCCGTCAAAAATTACAGCGGCCGAACTTGCCGCGTCAGCCGGCGTTTTCCTCGGCGGCCTTGGCAAGTTTCTTCAGTACGCTTTTGCCTATCTTAGCCACGAAGTCTTCCGGATTGTCGTATTGCTGTTGTTGCACGAATTCGACAATGGATTTGACCAGTTTCTTGGTGTCCGCGATTTCCTGGTGCGAACGGCCGCAGCCTTGGCAATGGCTGCCGTCGCTGGTGCATTGGTCGATACAAGGGCTGTATTTCATGGTCTGTCCTGTTCAAAGAGTGAAGGTTGGTGAATCGAGTTCCGGGATTAGGGTGCTTTGACGGCGCTCGGGGTCGCGTCCGTGGCGGTTATCGAGCACGCGTTCATACGAACAAAGGCGGCCCCCGAACGCTCGCAAGCAAGGCGTCCCCCGAAATCCGGTGTGGAAGCGCTGTCGATCGCGGCTAAAGTCGCTCCGATGCGGTTGACGTTCATTGGCTGGGCGGAGGCAAGCGTTTCATGATCGTTAGGGTGTTAACGCGCGTCGGCTTACGGTGTATGCAAAGTGACCGGCCAACTGACGATGTGCGCCAAGCCGCCTTGAATTTCCAAGTGGGCTAGGATAGCGCCAACCCGCTCGGGGCGGTCGTAAAACTCGACCACCAGCGGCAGGTCCAGCGCCAGATCGGCCAGTGCGGCGGTGCGGATTTCCCGGTCGGCGCCAAAGCCGGCGATGCCGCGCAGCACCGTGACGCCGCGCACGCGTTCGTCGCGTAAAGTATCCAACAACCGGGCCAGCAGATGCTCGCCCTCGCGCAGATAAATCCGCGCCAACGTTACGGTTTCCATTGCCATAGCCAATTCCCCAAGCGCGAACCCAACCAGACCGTCGCGACGCCGAGCATCGCATTGACGACAAACAAACTCAACAAGCCCTGGAACTCCAGGCGAATCTCAGGCAATCCCAACGTCAGCCTCAGCGTCGAGACCACGGTCAATAGCCCTAGCAGCACGACGTAAATAGAGGCTCGCCATTCGGCCGAATATGCGCCCCTTTGCAACAACCATTCGGTGGCGGCGGCGATCAGCAAGGCCAACAAAAGCGCCAGCGCCATTTCGCCGTAGCGCAGACCGTGGCCGAGCCAGGGGTATAAGGTGTCGGCGAACAAGGTGCGGCCCCAAATCAGTCCCACCCAGCAGGCCACCAGGCATAACACCGTGCTCAATAAAATATTTAGGAAAGCCTTCAGTAAACTGCCGGCCTCGAACAGGTACAGCGTTTCGATGGCGAAGGTCGAAAACGTGGTGTAGGCGCCGAGGAATCCGACTAGGATGGCGGCCCGCCATTCCACCGCCAGCGCAAAACGTTGCAGCATCAATTCGGTCAGAAACCCCATCAAAAACGAGCCGGACACGTTGATGAACAAGGTGCCGTGCGGAAAGCCGCGACCGAGCAGCGCGTAGATTGCGTTCGCCAGTAAAAACCGGCTGACCGCGCCGATCGATCCGCCCAGGGCAATGGCCAGGATTTGCTGCATCGCCGCGCCGTCAGCTCGCTTCGTCGCCGCCGGCCGGCGGTAACACCCGGTCCACGTACACGGTCGCTGCGATCACCGCGGTCTGGCCCATCACCAGATTGACGATGGGCAGCGTCAGGCCCAGGCCGGTCAGCGCGCCGAAGCTCAACATGCTCCAGCGCCGCTGTTGCATGAAGCGCTTTTGCGCGTCGAAGGTTTGGCCGCGCATTTCCAGTGGATAGGCGATGAATTCCATCGCGATGCCCCAGGCCGCGAACGCCGCCCACAGCACCGGCGCGATCAGATTTACCACCGGAATCAGAAACAGCACCAATAGCGGCAGCACCCGCAGCAACAGATAGCCGATGCGCTTCAGTTCGCCGAAAAACACCCGGTCCCAGCCGGCGTCGGCCGCGACCGGCGCGTGGCCGTGCAACAGAGACAAGGTTTTGGCGGACAGGCGGCTGTAATAGGGCGCGGCGATCAAATTGGCGACCAGCGTGAACGTGAAGAAGCCGATCAGCAAGAAACTGATAAAAAACAACGGCCATAGTATCCAGCTCAACCAGGATAGCCAGTCGGGAATCGCTTGGTGGATCAGCGCGGACACCGAGTGATAGCCGAGGATGAAGGCGCCGGTATACAGCACCGTATTAATCAACAGCGGAATCAGCAAATACTGGCGCAGTTCGGCGCGGGTCAGTAATTTCAGGCCGTCCAGCAAACAGCCGACGGCCAGCAGCGGGCTGTTAGCGTCGCGGATAGCGTTCATGGCGCCAAACTCCTTACCCCGTGCAGGCCGGGATCGACGACGACACCGCGTTCGGTGACGATGGCGGTGATCAATTCGGCCGGCGTTACGTCGAATACCGGATTCCAGGCGCCGACTAGCGAATCGCCGCCCAAATAGCAATCGGCCAGCAATTCGTTGGGATTGCGTTCTTCGATTTCGATCGCGTCGCCGGTCGCCAGACTCAGGTCCAGCGTGGAGGAGGGCGCGGCCACCATCAACTTGACGCCGTGGCGTTTGGCCAGCACCGCCAGCGAATAGGTGCCGATTTTGTTGGCGACGTCGCCGTTGGCGGTGATCCGGTCGGCGCCGACCACAATCCAGTCGATTTTGCCTGACTTCATCAACCAGGCCGCCGCCGAGTCGGCGATCAGCGTGGCCGGAATGCCGTCCTGGGCCAGTTCCCAAACCGTCAACCGGGCGCCTTGCAGCCAGGGGCGGGTTTCGTCGGCGTAGACTTTGTTAATCTGACCGCGCCGGTGCAGGCTGCGGATCACGCCCAGCGCGGTGCCGTAACCGCCGGTGGCCAACGCGCCGGCATTGCAATGGGTCAGTACCGAGCAAGCCCCGCCGATTAAATCGGCGCCGCGTTCGCCCATCGCATAATTGGCGGCGATGTCGTCGGCATGGATGGCTTCGGCTTTGGCGGCGAGCGCCGCGAGCGGGTCGGCGGGCGCGGCGGCCAGCACGTCGCGCATTTGCGCCAGTGCCCAGAACAGATTGACGGCGGTCGGCCGCGATGCGGCCAGCAGGTCGATGTCGCGGGCGACTTTGTCTTGCCAGGTCGGGTCCGGGTAGTGATATTTGGCCGACAGTACGACGCCGTAGGCGGCGGCGATGCCGATGGCCGGCGCGCCGCGCACCCGCATCGACACGATCGCGTCGGCCACGCCGGCGGCATCGCGGTATTCGTCGTAACGGATATGCGCCGGTAAGGCCCGTTGATCCAAGACGTTCAGACTGGAGCCGGTCCACTGTAGGGCTTGTACCGATAATTGAGAGCTCATGCGTAAGATGTATGTTGTCGGAAAAGGGGGCTTGGCTTAGATCTACTTTGTCAGATTATTCAATAAGCATTGTCATTCCGGCATGGATTGCCGGACGCGTTAGAGCGCGGAGCGAACCCGGACTCCATGAATGGATTTAAGCCTACCCTCCATGGCGCTGGATGCCCGTTTCCCGGCGGGCATGACGGTCTTGAACAAATCCGACAAAGCAGAATTTAGTCGCTGTCGTCAGGCAACGGTTCGGGAAGTCGAAGATTTTACCTGAGCGTTTCGACTATTTTAAGCCGATTCCGGCCCGCTTCGATAGGCCGGCGTTCGGCTTGACCGGGCGCGGAGGGCCCACTTTAACCGCTTTCGTCGTCCAGGCCGGGATATTGCGCTATTAAACCCCGTAAATAGTGCAAGGCCCGCGGCAGGTCGTATTTTTCGACCAATGGGTCCATGGTTTGGATTGCTTCGGCCGCGACCACGCTGGCCAGCGCCGGCTTGAGGTCGCGCCAAGCGTCGGCGGCTTTCAAATTGCCGCCCGCCAGCAATATCGCCAGTTCCCGGAGCCGCTCGCGTAAGGTGTCGAGCGAAATCGGCGCGGCCGCCGCCGGCGGATCGACGTCGCGGGCGCTGGTGCCGGCGGCGGGAATCCAGCGCCGCAACACATCGAACAACAGGTCCGGATCGAAGGGTTTGGCCAGAAAATCGTTCATGCCGGCGTCGCGGCAGGCTTGGCGGTCTTCCTCGAAGGCGTTGGCGGTCATCGCCACGATGGGTAGCTCGCGGCCGTGGTCGGTGTTCCGAATCAAGCGGGTGGCTTGCAGGCCGTCCATGACCGGCATCTGCATGTCCATTAAAATAAGGTCGTAGCGGCGTAGCTCGACCATTTCCAGTGCTTGTTGGCCGTGCTCGGCCACGTCGACTCGCAAGCCGACGCTTTCCAGCAAGGCCTTGGCGACTTCTTGGTTGATATCGTTGTCCTCGACCAACAAAATCTCGGCCGAGCGACGGAAATCGGGCGCCGGCACTTGGGCGATCGGCGCGCTAGGGTTCAGCTCGCGTTGCAGCGGAACTTCGAACCAAAAGGTGCTGCCCTGGCCCGGTTGGCTGTCGACGCCGACGTTGCCGGCCATCATCCGCGCCAAGTGGCGGCTGATGGCCAAGCCCAAGCCGCTGCCGCCGTAGCGGCGGGTGGTCGAGGATTGGCCCTGCTCGAAAGCGTTGAACACCCGCGCGCACTGTTCCGGCGTCATGCCGATACCGCTGTCCTCGACTTCGAAACGCACCCAGCATTGATGCTCGTCGCACGATTGCAGGCGGCTGCGCAGCACGATCCGGCCCTGTTCGGTGAATTTGACGGCATTACTCAGATAGTTGATTAAGATCTGGCAGATGCGCAGCGGATCGCCGAGCAGTATCAAGGTGTTCAGCGGCGGATCGGTTTCGTGGGTCAGGCTCAGGTGTTTGGCGGCGGCGCGCTCGCCGACGATGCTGCAGGCGTGATCGGCGATGGCGGCGATATTCAGCGAGGTTTTCTCCAAGGTCATGCGTTCGGCCTCGATTTTCGACAGATCGAGGATATCGTTGATCAAACCGAGCAAGTGCTTGCCGGCCACGCTGATTTTTTCTAGCTTATCGCGTTGGCTGGGTTGGGTTATCTCCATGCGCAGCAAGTGAGCCATGCCCAGAATCGCGTTCATCGGGGTACGGATTTCGTGGCTCATATTGGCCAGGAAAGCGCTCTTGGCGCGATTGGCGCTTTCGGCTTCCTCGCGGGCGAGTTCCAGTTCGGCGGTACGCGAACGCACCAAGTCGGCCAGATGATCGCGGTAATTACGCAGCTCGGTTTCGGCCCGCTTGAGTTCGCCGATGTCGGTAATCACCACGACTCGACAGCTATGGTGGGCGAAGATGATGTCGTGCGAACTGACCACGACCGGTACCGCGCTGCCGTCCTTGCGCAGATGTTGCCATTCGCCGGTATTGGCGAACCCGCGCAGTTTGGCGGCGAGCTCGATGATCTTGGGTCTCTGCGTGGCGTCGAACAAGTCGGTCAGCAGCAGGTGTTGCGCTTCGTCGGCTCGGTAGCTGTAAAGCGCGGTGAAGGCGTCGTTGACCGCCACCAGCTTTAGCGTGCCGCGCTCGTAAATCAGCATCGGCGCCGGGTTGTGCTCGAACAAATTGCGAAATTGCGCTTCTATCGATTTGCGTTCGGTAATGTCCGACCAGATCAGCGATAACATCGGCCGATTTTCGATTTGAATCGCTTGGACGCTGACGTGAACATCGCGCGGACTGCCGTCCTTGCAACGGCTGAGCGTGTCGAATTGCCGGGCGTCCCGGCCCTCGGTCGGGGCTAGCCTTTCCAGCATTGGCGCGGCGTCGGCTTGGATATCCGGCAGGCGCAGTTTGGCGAATTCGTCGCGACTGTAACCGAGGTTTTCGCAGGCGGCGTCGTTGAATTCGACGAAAGCCAGCGTCTCGGCATCGATGAGCATGATGGCGTCCGAGGCTTGCGAAACGATGGCCCGAAAGATTTTCTCGCGCTTACGCGATTTTTCCTCGATTTGGCGGCGTTCTATCGTCGAAGCGAGCCGCTCGGCGACCGCATTCAGCAACTGTTGCTCTTCGGCCAGCATCGCCGGGGCGTCGGCCGGGGTGGGCGGCGGTATCGCATAGGCGACGCTAACTTCGCCGTCGTTCAACGTCCCGACGCGGATCGGGGCGCTGATCCAAGCTGCGTCGGCCGAGCACTCGCCACTGCGAAACGTGAGATCTCGCCAGCGTATCGCCGCGACCGCGAAATCGGGGTAAGGCCAACCGGCCGGTAGTTCCTGGACAGCCGCTTGCAGCACGTCCGGCAAAGGCAGGTTCAAATTTTCGGTGGCGCGAAACACCGCGTGCAAGCAGGCTTGCTCTTGAATGCGCCGGTCCAGGGCCCGTTGCGCTTGGTACAACTGAGTGATGTCGCGCGCCATGCCCAATACGCCGAGTAGCTTGCCGTCGGCGGTCGTCACCGGGGTTTTGATGGTTTCGTATAGCCCGGTGTGGCTGGCGTCGGCCAGGGTCAGCCATTCCTGGTTGATCATCGGTTTGCCGGCGGCGACGGCTTTGAAGTCGTGTTCCCGAAAAAAGTCGGCGAGTTCGACATCGACGAAATCGTAGTCGGTCTTGCCGACGATGCTGGCTTCGTCGGCGCCGAATAGGGCTTCGAAACTGGCGTTGCAGAGCAGATAGGTGCCGTTGGGGTCCTTGAACCAGACTTTGTCCGGCATGGCCCTGAGCAGGGTGCGCAGTAGTTCGCGGTGTTCGGCCAAGGCATCGAGCACCCGTTGGCGTTCGGAAAAATAACTGGCCAAGGCCATGCCGATCACCGACAGTACCGACATGAACAGCCAGTAATTGATTTCCGGTTGGCCGATCGGCCGGTTTTGGTAAATTTCCCAATGGTGTCCGTTCATGCCGACCATGGCTTGCATCGCGATGACCGCGAGAATCAGGGTCGTGGTTCTCGGTCCGACCCTGACCGCCGCCCAACTAACCAACAAGTAAATCCACGGCGTTTTGGCGTATTCGCCCAAGTTGTCCTGAAACCAGTTTAAAAATACGATTTGGCCGGCCAGCGCGCTCAAGCCCAGAATCAGGCAGGCTTCGGCGACCGGCTTGAAGCGGCGCGGTAGGCGAAGACCGTCCCGCCAGACCAGAATCAGCGGCGCGACCAGTATCGTGCCTAGTGTGTCGCCCAACCACCAGTGCAACAACGCGATCCGGAAACCGGCCGTATCGACTACGCCGTTGATCAATAGGCAGCTAGCGCCGACTAGCGCCGACAGCGTACACGCCAGTCCGCCGAAGCCGATCAATAACAAATAATCGGCGAGGTTGAGGATGCGGCGGTCGAATCCGACGATTCGCCGCAGCAGATAAGCGCCCAAGCCGGCGCTGGCAATGCTACCGGCCGAGATGGCCAGCGCGATAGCCGGCGGTTGGCCTTGCCACAGATTTAAACTCAGCGCACCGAGCCCGAGCGCCCATAAATAACGGTGGCCGCCGAGAAGTATCGTCGCCAGCGCCAGACCGCTGGGCAAAAACAGCACGCTGGCGACGCTGACGGTGGAGAAATACAGCAGGGACAGTCGGCCGCTCAACGCATAAAGCCCCGCGATGCCGAAACCGATCAACCAGTCCGACAGCCTTACCGCTTTCATATCCCACTCACCAGCGCGCCTAGTGGATTGCGGCGCGGCCAGGTTTCGCCGCGCCCGGCCGGGAATATCCGAGGCGGGACGGCGCTAGAGAAACCGATTGGCTGCGAGGAAATGGGGTCTGACATGTTGTTTGACGCTTCTCGATTGGCGGGGACTGGTCTCGGCCCTACGGCGGCGCGGTATAATCATCGCCTTTTAAGCTCGGGAGTACCCATGCAGGTCGACCTTTTGATACAGGCCCGATGGATTATACCGGTGGAACCGGCCTCGGTAGTTTACGATAACTATAGTCTAGCGATAGATGGCGGCAGAATTGTCGATTTGTTGCCTAGCGACCTTGCCCTGCGAAAGTATCGTCCCAGGGTGCTGGAGATACGCGACCGGCATGCGCTAATTCCGGGCTTGATCAATTGCCACACGCATGCGGCGATGACTTTGCTGCGCGGCTTTGCCGACGATCTGCCGTTAATGGATTGGTTACAGAACCACATTTGGCCCGCCGAACAGCAATGGGCTAGCGAGGCCTTTGTGCGCGACGGTACCGATTTAGCCATCGCCGAAATGTTGCGCGGCGGTACTACCTGTTTCAACGATATGTATTTCTTTCCGGAAATCACCGCGCAACAAGCGCTGCAACACGGGATTCGCGCCAATATCGGCTTGATCGTGTTCGATTTTCCGACTCTGTGGGCGGAAAACGCCGACGCCTATCTGGCCAAGGGCTTGGCCCTGCACGAACAATTGCGCCACGAAAGCCTGCTCAGCCTGTCGTTCGCGCCGCACGCGCCGTATACGGTGTCCGACGCGCCGCTGAGCCGGGCGCTGACCTATGCCGACGAGATGAATTTGACGCTGCATATGCATGTGCACGAGACGGCCCACGAGGTCGAACAACAATTGGCCAACACCGGCCAGACTCCGTTGCAACGTTTGCGCGATCTGGGTTTGCTGACTTCCTCGTTCATTGCCGTGCACATGACCCAGATGTCCGCCGAGCAAATCGCCGAATTCGCCGAGACCGGCGCGCATATTGTCCATTGTCCGGAATCCAACTTGAAACTGGCCAGCGGATTCTGTCCGGTGGCGGACTGCTTGGCGGCCGGTATCAACGTGGCGTTGGGGACAGACGGCGCCGCGAGCAATAACGATCTGGATATGCTGGGCGAAATGCGCACCGCGGCCTTATTGGCCAAGGGTGTCGCCGGCGACGCCAGTGCGGTGTCGGCCTGGACGGCGCTGGAGATGGCGACGATCAACGGCGCGAAAGCGCTGGGCTTGGACACCGAGATCGGTTCGCTGCTGCTCGGCAAGGCAGCCGATGTCGTGGCCATCGATTTAAGCGCCCCGGAAACTCAGCCGTGCTTTCATCCGGTCGCGCAAATCGTCTACGCGGCCGGCCGGCATCAAGTCAGCGACGCGTGGGTAGCCGGCAAACCCTTACTAAGTCAACGCCGTCTGACGACGCTAGATCTCGACGAACTGACGCAACGCGTCGAGCAGTGGCGCCAAAGGATGAACGCCGGGCCGAGCTAGAAGGATATTGCCAGCGGTCGGCGCCGAAGGAAACACGGTGTTGATGGTCCTGACCGGTTGGCTACCTGCCGAGCCTCGATAGCGCGCCGGACAGGTTTTTGTTGAGGGCGCGCGTTGGCCGAAACGAAGTCATGGCTTCGGCTTCGCTTCTCTCAAGTTTCCCGCCCCAGCGCTCACCGCTTGGCTGCCGAGAACCAGAACGGCGCTTACCGGTCGCCGGGCGTAGGGATGTTCCGCCAAATCAAGACGGCACGCTTACAGTTTCAAATTATCCAAGGCCGTAACAGAGACGGCATCTCCTAAAATTGTCTATAGAAAACTTCTGCAATAGGCTATATTTCAACCGGAACTGAAAAGTCTAAGCGGGAAAGCTAGCTTATCCGAGGTGTTGAAATCAGCTGGCGGGCCGCTTTAGATGGAATGGGTATTTTTATTTAAAATTAAGCCAGATATTTTTAAATTAAAAATATTCAATTGCATATTCGAATTCATATTCGAATTTCGGCAGGGCTCTGTCGATGTTTGAACTTAGCTTCCAGGCACTATAGAGTAACTGAGCGTTTTATGAGTCAATCGGATTTCGAAGAGTATTCCCAAAAATCGATACATTTTTTTAGTCGCCACGTTCCGCCGTTATTGGTAAAAGCGCTGAGTTTAATTCAATCAAATCCCACCGTGGTGGATGTGGGTTGCGGCGATGGGCATTTGGTTTGGTCGTTGTCCGAGAATAGTCATATCGCTGTCAATAGCCGAGTAATCGGCGTCGATATGTCGCCTATTCGCGTTCGACGATTCAGCGAATTAACCGGCTATCCTGGCATTGTGGCCGAAGGACACCATATTCCGGGATTGGCCGACGAAAGTGTCGATCTTACGATCAGTACCATGGTTTTGGAGCACGTACCGGACGAACTCGAATATCTGGCCGAATTGGCGAGAATCACCCGTCGGGGCGGTTGGTTGTATCTCAGTACCGTCATTAGAAAATCCGGCGCATGGTATTTTCGCAAGGCGCCGGACGGGCGGCGCGTACTCGATTCCACGCATCTTCGAGAATATCCTTCGGTGGATTCGGTGGTTAAATTATTAGAAGCCAGTGGTTTTACCGTAAATGATCAATGCCTTACCCGTTTGATTTTTCCGATTGCTCATCCTGTCGTCAGGCTTTTGCATGCCTGGAGACCGATTAAAGAGGTTCAGAGAATTTTCCTAAACCCGGCGTATGCGTGGATAGAGAAACTTGCGTTGCCAATTCCGCGTTATCGTTCGATTGAGCTTTTAGCGACGCGTCGCGATATCTGAGGCTCTCAAGATTCGAATGCTGTTTAATTCAGTCGAAAAAATAATAAGGCTTTAGTAAAAATACCCATTGTAGGAAATCAGTTAGTGACATCTGAAAATATCGAGTTACCCCGTATTTTGATTGTGATACCAACCTTAGGCGAGCGGCTTGACACGCTGCGAAGAACGCTGTCGTCTATTAAAGACCAGGCAGGTGTTTTAGTGGATACCGTGTTGGTATCTACCGCTCAAACACCGGAGCTTTCAGAGATTGCAACTACTTTTGGTGCAAGAGTCCTGGTGCATCCAGGAAAAATTTCAGCGGCGGTGAACGCCGGATTCTCGGAAGCGTTGCCGGTGCATCGCTATGCGGGCTGGCTGGGCGACGACGATATGCTGCGTCCTGGGGCGCTGGCCTCCGCGAGCGCTTTGCTGGGCAGCGATGCTTCCGCCGTCGTTGCTTATGGCGCTTGCGATTATGTTGATAGCAGCGGGAGTTTGCTTTTTACCCGTCGTCCGCCGTTCGCGGCGCCGTTTTTATTGCAGTTTGTTCCTGGTTTGATTAAGCAAGAAGCCTGCCTGTTTCGGCGTAGCGCGTTAACCGAGGTTGGCGGATTGGATGAAACATTAAAGTACACGATGGACTTGGACCTGCTGCTGAAATTACGGCGAGTAGGTGCGTTCGTTAAAACAGAACAGGTCTTGGCGGCGTTTTGTTGGCATGCCGGGTCGTTAACGATAGCCAACCGCCGGGCGTCGCTAGACGAAGCACAATCCGTCCAGTGTCGGCATGTTCGCGGAATTTTCAAAATCTTCAGCCCGGTGTGGATGTATCCCATCAGGTATCTTATTTTCTTGCTGAATTGGAAAATCAACAAAGGATTAGCAAGCGCTTGTGAACAGCAATCATAAAATCTTATCCGTGTTATAGGATGTGGGTTTGTCGGCTGGCCTAATACAATTTTCAGCTTAATCAGAGCTGCAAATAATAAAATTAAATTCATTCTAAAAATTTCAGCGTTGAGCTATGACAAAGCGAAAAAAGTACAATCAGACTCGTCAGCTTGAAAATTCAACTCAAGCGGATCTGAATAAAAGGAGTTCCGGTGCTGGCCGCTCATTCAAGCTATTTAATGCACAGTTTTTTCGTTTCTTAGTTGTTGGTACGATCAATACCGGGTTCAGCTACTCCGTTTATGCTCTACTATTATTCTTTGGATTAAACTATAAGTTAGCCAATTTGGCGGCTTTGATTCTTGGTATTATCTTCAGCTTTATTACTCAGGGGCGTTTCGTATTTCGGAATACGAATGGCAAGTTATTTTTCCGTTTCGCATTTTGTTGGGCCTTGCTTTATATTTTTAACATTCGTCTGATCGAGTTTTTTATTAACCAAGGCTTCGATGCCTACCAAGCGGGCGCTATCGCGGTGCCACCAATGACGGTGCTTTCTTACTTTATTCAAAAAATAGTCATTTTTAGGAAACGCGCGGTTCAACCCGAGACGTCAACGATAGAAAATATCGTTAAGCCTAAACTATCTTTTAAGAATACTAAATTATCGGTAGTGGTGCCTTGTTACAACGAAGAAGAAGTATTACCCGAAACGAATAGCCGGTTGCTTGAGTTAATGAAGGAGATGCAAGAGCTTGGCTTGGTGTCGCAGGATAGCTTTATCTATTACGTTGATGACGGTAGCAAAGATAAAACCTGGGAACTGATTTCGAAATTTAATCAACAGCATGCTTGTATTCGAGGGATTAAGTTGTCTAGAAATCGCGGTCATCAGAATGCATTAATTGCCGGACTTTTTAATGCGGATGGCGAAGCAATTGTATCGATCGATGCGGACCTGCAGGACGATATTCAGGTTATTAAAGAAATGATTTATAAATTTAACGAAGGTTGCGAAATCGTGTATGGCGTCCGATCCTCGCGAGAGACCGATAGTTTCTTTAAGCGAGTGACCGCGCAACTTTATTACAAGTTGTTGAAAACGATGGGTGTCGATATTATTTATAACCATGCCGATTATCGATTAATGAGCAAACGAGTGATCGATTGCTTAAAAGACTTCAACGAAGTTAACTTGTTTTTGCGAGGCATCATTCCACAGCTCGGGTTTAACACCGCGACAGTCTATTACGAACGCGGCGAACGGTTTGCCGGCGAGTCCAAGTATCCGCTAAGTAAAATGTTGGCACTGGCGGCCGACGGCGTCACTTCGTTCAGCGTGGTGCCGTTGCGGATGATTACTTGGATTGGTCTTGGCGTCAGTTTGGCGAGTTTAGCGATGGTCGTTTGGATTTTTGTGGCTAAATTCGCTCTGGAAGCGACAATTCCAGGTTGGGCCTCTACTGTTTTGCCCATTTATTTTATCGGTGGAATACAGTTGTTGAGCATAGGCATCTTAGGTGAATATTTATCCAAGGTTTACATGGAAACCAAGCAACGGCCAAGATTCTTTATCGAAGAGATTCGTTGATAATGATTGCAAACTTTCCCATCGCTTATTTGGACCGGCGATACCGCTTTTCTCTATACCTGTTTATTATCCTGTCGATTGCGTTGACGACAAGGTTGGTGTTTTTTAACGGGCCTTTCGGTTCCGACGATCTGGTTTATCTCCGCCGCTCGCTTGATGTTACCTACGGCGAATGGGCTAGCGCGAATTACAACGGCGCATTACGCTACGGTTACAATATTCCGTCCGGTTTCATTCTCTATCTGTTTGGAGTGAATCTTTTTACAGCCAATTTATGGCCTCTGCTATGTTCGTTAATTGAGATAGCTTTGGTATTTCGATTTGTTTGGAACGGGATCAACCACAAAACGGCGATTTATTCGGCACTTTTTCTGGCGTTGATGCCCTTGCATGTGGCCGTTTCTACACGGCTACATGCCGATCCCGTGGTGTCGATGTTTTTGACCTCTAGCTTCATTGCGTTTTTTAAGGCCGAAACAACCGGGAATAAATTGGCTTATTTTCTGACCGGTATCGCGTTAGGTTGTGTATTTTGGGTCAAGGAGTTGGCGGTATTAACTTTTAGTGCATTTCTTTTATACCCGCTGATTTTTCGTTGTTGGAAGTTTGGCTGGATTTATTTGGTTTTTGGCGGACTGGTGATGCTGTTGGCTCACTTTGCGCTGATGACAATGATTGCGGGCGATCCGCTGCACGCTTTTAAAACCGTCATCGGTCAGCTTAATCGTAGCTTTATTGGCGGAAACCAAGGCGAAGATAGTCCCTGGTACTATTTTTATTATTTGTTTTTCGATATTAAACATACCTGGTTAATACCGGTATTGGCGTTGTACGGTATCTGCGCGACTATCAAAACAATATTTTCCGAACGGTCCGTTAGCGCCGTTGCGTATGCCGCTTATTGGCTAGTTTCCTTGTTATTGGTGCTCTCGTTTTTTCCGGTGTCGTTGGCACCGCTAAAGTTTGCAATGAAACAATCCAATTATTTAACTTTGTTTCTAGCGCCGATCGCGGTTTTCGCCGGTATCGCGATTCAGCGTTTGCCACGCAAACTGGGCCATTTCTTGGTTTTTTTAGCATTGGCCGGGGGCATCGGTTTGTCGTTTTTGGAACAGCAGGCTTACCAAGTGTTTACCGCGAATAGTCGAGCGCTGGTGGCGTTCGCGGAACAACATCCCCAAAGGCTTGTTTTAGGTTCGGTCAATAATCGGAACATCGCCTGCGTCTACGCATTGTTGGGCGGCGACACCTGTGATCGACTGCGAATAAACGATTTCGCCGATATTACCGCCGAACTCACATCCTCGAATTCCGAGGAAGCCTACGCAGTTATTGATCGCGAAACCTTGGGATGGAGTCCCAGGGATATTAAACTGGACAAAGCCCCCAACTGTTGGCGGGACGGAACGCTTTTAAGCCCGGCGGATAGCGGAAATAGTCAAGCTTTACTCACGCTCGTTTTAAATTCGGCGACATTCTTGCCGGCAAGCCTGAAGAATAAATTGCAGAGTTTGCAGACACCACAGCCCGCAACACTTTACCGGGTCGATTTGAACAATCTCTGGTGCGAAGGCTAACACCGGACTTGGCGAGGTTTTCGTAGAACTCGGCGCTGTTAAAAACCCAAGCCTGTGTCCATCTTGGTCCACGCACAGGCCGACGGACGCATCCGTCACGGCGCGTGCATCAAACCGATTTCGCCGGTTTCGTTGCGACCTATCCAGCGTTCGAGCAGCGGCGCGATCGCTTCCGGCGCCAGCTTTTGCAATTCCGCGGCCGTGGGCGCCACCAAATCCAGCAAATGGCGGTCGCGGCCCAGATCGGCGATTTTAAACTGGATCTGGCCGGTCTGACGGCTGCCCATCACTTCGCCGGGACCGCGCAATTCCAGGTCTTTTTCGGCAATCACGAAACCGTCGTGGCTTTCCTTCAAGATACCCAGGCGTTGTTTGCCGAGTAGCGATAACGGGGCTTGATACATCAAGACGCAGAAGCTTTCCTGGTCGCCGCGGCCGACTCGGCCGCGCAATTGATGCAATTGCGATAGACCCAAGCGCTCGGCATTTTCGATGATCATCAAGCCGGCGTTGGGAACGTCCACGCCGACTTCGATGACCGTGGTCGCCACCAACAAGTCGCATTCGTGACGCTTGAAGGCCTGCATCGCGGCGTCCTTGTCCACCGTTTTCATGCGGCCGTGTACCAAGGCGATGCGTACGGCCGGCAGCGCTTGTGTCAATAACACCGCGGTTTTCTCGGCGGCTTCGCATTGCATTTGCTCGGATTCTTCGATCAAGGTGCACACCCAATAGGCTTGGCGGCCCTGAACGACCCAGTGACCGATGCGGGCGATGATTTGCTCGCGCCGCTCGGCGGGTAGGACGCTAGTCGTCACCGGCCGGCGGCCGGGTGGCAGCTCGTCGATGATCGAAATATCCAGATCGGAGTATTGCAGCATCGCCAACGTGCGCGGAATCGGCGTCGCGGTCATCACTAATTGGTGAGGCCGCATGTCGGTGTTGCTGCCTTTTTCCCGTAGGGCCAAGCGCTGATGCACGCCGAAACGGTGCTGTTCGTCGATGACGATCAGTCCCAGTTTGTGAAATTGCACCTGGTCCTGAAACAGCGCGTGGGTGCCGACCGCGATGCCGGCGCCGCCGTCGGCCAGCGCTTGCAGCGTGGCTTGTCTGGCCTTGCCCTTGAGCTGGCCGGTCAAGAAATGCACTGGATAGCCGGTGTCGGCAAACCAGGTCGAGAAATTGCGGAAATGCTGCTCTGCCAGCAACTCGGTCGGCGCCATCACCGCGACCTGATAGCCGCTGTGCAGCGCCATCAAGGCCGCCAGCGCGGCGACCACGGTCTTGCCCGAGCCGACGTCGCCTTGTACCAGCCGCAGCATCGGTTGGGCCTGCTCGCAGTCGGCCTGAATTTCCGCGCTAACCCGTTGCTGGGCGCCGGTCAGCCGAAACGGCAGCCGTTCGATAAAGGCTTGCTTGGCTGCGTTTTCGAAATGAAATTCCGGCGCTCGCCAGCGTTTAAAGCTTTGTTTGCCTTGTAGGAGCGCTAGGTGATGAGCCAGAAATTCTTCGAACGCCAATCGCCTTAGGGCAGGGGACTGGCCGTCGCTGAGCTCGGCAATGTTTAAGTGCGGCGGCGGATTGTGTAGGGTTTGCAAGGCCTCGGCTAACGGCGGAAAACCATTACGGCTCAACACGGCGGCTGGCAGCCAGTCGCGGATACCGCCGCCTTCGCTTAAACATAAAGTCAGCGCTTGTTTGACCGCCTTGCGTAGCGTGGTTTGCGGCACGCCTTCGGTCAACGGATAGACCGGCGTCAGCGTCGGTTCGCAAAGTTGCTCCGGGGACTGGACGATCCGGTATTCCGGATGCACCATTTCCAAACCGGAGTAGCCGTAACGCAATTCGCCGTAACAACCGATCAGGGTACCTGGCTTGAGCTGTTGGCTTTGTTGCACCGAGAAATGAAAAAACCGCAACGATAAGCTGCCGCTGGCATCGCCGATCCGGCAAATCAGGCTGGGCCGGCCGCGTTGGATGGCGTCTATAAACTCCACCGTGCCGCAGACTAACGCCGACGTGCCGGGCGATAATTCGCCGATCGGCGTGATCCGGCTGCGGTCCTGATAGCGCAAGGGCAGATGGAATAGCAAATCCTGAAGCGTGCGAATGCCAAGCTTTTCCAGGCGCGCGGCCGATTGTGCGCCGATGCCGGTCAACTTGGTGACCGGTTGTTGGGTGGGTTCCAGTGGAACGGATAGTGATTTAAGCATGCCGCCAATTTGGCATGCTTGGCGCGGAATGGCAATGCCCGGCTGTTGCAAGTCTTGTTGGTCCCCGCGAACCAAGCTAGTCAGGCCAAAGCGGCGCTGACCGAGTAATAGCAATACAGCAAGCCCGCGATACCGACCAGCAGCGAACCGAGTCGTTGTGAAGTGCTGGGTGCCGGTACCGCCACGCCGCGACTACCAACCAAAGCCAGCCCGTAATATAAAGGTATCACGACACTCAAATGGCCCAGCTCCACGCCCAGGCTGAACGCGGCGACGGCCCAGGCCACTTGCTCGGCCGATAGCGCGGCGATGCTGTCCAACAAGCCGCCGGCAAATCCCAAACCGTGAAACAAGCCGAAGCCGAATGCAATCGCTTGCCTGGGTTTGCCGTGGCTGAGACGGGGCCAGACGATGTTTTGCATCGACACCGCGACGATGCTGAACGCAATCATAGGCTCGACCAATCGCGGCGATACCCGCCACCAATCCAGTACCGCCAGCGTCATCGTCAATCCGTGGGCCAGGGTGAACAGCAACACGATGATCGCCAATTCGCGCAGCGAACCGACTGCCAGCACCAGGCCGGCGACGAACAGCAAGTGGTCGTAGCCGTGCAGGATGTGCAGCCAGCCCTGAACCGTGTAATCCCAGCCCAAGCTACTGTCGAAGCCGGCCGCGTCCAACGATAGTCTCAGTATTTCTTGGTAAGCCAGCAACGCTTGATTAATCAAGTGCCCGTCTCGATAAACGCTCAAGCGGTAGCTGACTTCCCACGGATTGCCCGGCGCAAACTCGATTTCCCGCAGCAGGTTTTGGCCGATCGCCACGACGCCGGGCTTTTCGGCGGGCAGCGGATAGGCTAGCCGATAGACCAACGCCTGGTTGACCGCGGCGGGTGCCGACACGGCTTTCCCGGTCAACGGTACGGAATCGGCGGTAAGGTGCAGGTGGGCCAGCAGATAGTCGCCATGTCGATCCAGTGCTTGAGCGTCGATGCCGCTATCGGCCGGCGCGCTTCGGTTGGCGATGACGATTTGCTCCAGCGGCACCGTCATCTCCAATAAGATTTGCTCGGTGCCGATACGCAAGGTTGCCGAACCTTGCGCAATCGGATGGGAAAAGCTAGGCCGGCCCGCCAAGCCGCCGGCCACTTGCAGACAGAAGCACAACAAGCAAAGCCGGCAAAGGCTAGCGATGCGCATGGAAATCGTCGTAATGCGGATTGATTTGCCGGGCGCGTTCCAACGCCGCCCGGCCTTCGGCGTCGAATCCGGCCGCCAGCAGAATCATGCCGGCATGGCCGTATAGATGGGCGTCTTCCCAGCGGTAGCTCAACGCTGCACGGGCGTGAGCGACCGCCGCCTGGATTTGTCCGTCGCGGAACAGCGCCCAGGCCAACGCATCGTGGCTCACGGCGTTCGGCCGCTGTTCGAGATCAAGCCGCGCCCAAGCGCTGGCGTTGGTGCCGTCCAGATAAGCGTCGGCGTACAAGGCCGCCAGATGATGGTAGTACTGGGTTTGGCCATTGCGGGTGGCATCCAGGTAAAAATCCAAAGCCTTGTCGTGCCAGTATTTCGCCGGCTCGGATTGGCCCAGGAATTGGTAAAGATCGCCCAGGCTTTGATAAAACTCCGGCTTGCGGGTGCAGAGCGCCAATTGCCGATAAACCGCCACGGCTTCGGCGTAACGCCGTTGCGCCGCCAGCCATTCGCCCCAGTAATCGGCGGCCAACCAATAGCCGGAATAGGCGCGTAGCGCCAACCGGTAGTGTGTTTCGGCCGCGCCGGCATCGCCGTGGCTCAATGCCAGATAGCCGCGCTGCAATTCCAGCCAGGCAAAATCGCGCATCGCCTTGGAGGACAGCAAATCCTCGGCATCTTGATAGGCTCGATCGGCCAGTTCGGTTTGCCCGGTTTTGTCCATCAGCAACGCATATTGGGCCAACAGCGCCCAGTCGGTTTGCCGCGCCGATTCGTTCAGCAAGTTTTGGGCATCTTCGATGCGGCCTTGTTGCAAGGCGATGTCGATCGCCAAGCCGAGCCGGCTCGGCGCGTCGTCCCAATTGGCCTGTGCGGCCAGTTCGGCTAGATGAACCGCTGCTTCGGCGGGTTTATGGTGGTGAGCGGCCCAGCGGGCCTCCAGCATCCGTAGCGCCGGGCTATCCGGCGCCGCGCGCCGCGCCGCCGTCAAGCGTTGTTCGACGGTGGCGCGGTCGCCGGGGGTGGCGCTCAGCCAGTAGCGTTGGGCGGCCAACATCGCCTGATTGACCGGGCTTTCGCCCGAAGTACCGGCCGCTAAATCGGTCAGCTTCGACCAATCGCGACGATAATCGGTGGTTTCGAAAGCGCCGAGCAGTGCCAATGCCAGCCCCGCCCAGGCGGCCAGCATCCAGCTCGCCACCGCGAGAGCCATTCTCGTGGCTGACCGGGTTCGCGAGCGGACGCGGTCGCCACGCGGCGCGCCTGCCGGTCGGTGCATGGCTTCGGTAACGGCTTACCAGGGCTCGGCCAGATACGGGAATTCGGTTAAGAACGGCTTGTCGTTTTTGACCGGATTCGGCGTGGTTTTGGGCTCGATTGGGGCGGAAGCCCATAGCGCCGGGTTGTTCAAGGATTCCACGCTGCAGGGTTTGCCGCCGCACCCGTTTTCCATGTCCAGAAACAAGGACAAAAACCGCGTCGCCACCTGGTCTTCCAGACGCCGGCCGAAGGGCCATGAGCCGTTGGTATCCATGTCTATCGACGCCACGTTCGGAATAAAGATTTCGAAGGTGCGCGGCGGTTTTATGTCCAGGCCTTTGACGTTCCAGCTGTTGTCCGGCATGTTGACCCGTTGGAAAAAACACTTTTTGGAGCGCTTGAAGGCCTCGATCGCCAGATCGTAGGTCTTGAACACCGAGACCGGCGCGTTGGAATGGTCGAAGCAACTGTTCAGCCCCAGTGCGTTGATCGACGGCCCGAAGCCCCAGCCCAAGTGGGCAAAGCGCTTGACGTAGACTTCGCCGAGTTTGACGTTGTCGGCCAGTTGCTTTTCGTCTTCCCGCAGATTCAGCGCGGCATCCAGGAAGGGTACGCCGTCCACGTCGACTTTTTTGTAATCGCTGAGGCGGTTGTTGAAGCCGGCCACCGGCGCCGGCGATTCGTGCGCGCCGCCGAGCTTGGCCAGCAACGACCATTGCGAATGTTCCGGAATCGCCTTGGCCTTCGCCGATGCGCGCAGCATCCAACTTTCGCCCCATGTCCGGACAATGCGTTCGGTTTCCGGGGTTTTGGTCAAAAACTTCAGCGGCAGTTCCAACACAATCGCGTTGACGTTGCCGCCGGCGCGGGCGTCCTGGCCGGTATAAACGAAGCGGAAATTACCGTTGGCATCCTTGTAAAACCGGTTGCCGTTCCAGGTCATTGGCTGCTTCGGTAGGTCTTTTTTGACCGTGATGCCCCAGTCAGGCAGGTTTTTGTCGTAATTGAAAAAGCTGTTGCCTTCCAGTTCAAGCAAGGTCTTAGGAATCCTGGCCTCGGCGGATTTTTTATCCTTGACCGGCACATGGTAGTACTGCGGCGCGTAGTTGATCGATCGGAAAAAACCGGGCAAATCGTTGAAGAAAGCATCGTCGCGGCCGCCGACGAAGGTCTTGATCGCGAATCCATCCGGCGTTTTCAGTTCGACGACTTTGTTGGTATCGATCACCTGCGAGAAGTCGCCGCCCGGAAAGCCCAGGAAATCTAGTTTCGCTTGGTTTTGTTGATTGAACGTGACCCTCACCTCGCTGGGTTTGAAATTAATGTATTTCTTGCCGACCGCCTCGGCGTAATTCAGCAGGTTTTTCAAATCGATTTGGTCGCCCATGCCCAGCGCCGCGCGCGGATCGGGATCGAATTGGATCCGGTAGAGCAGGTCGGTATCGAATACCCCGGCCTTGGGAATGGACGCGAAGGTCAAGGCCACGACGACTTGTTCGCCCTGACCTTGGTCGGCACTGGGGTAGCCGAATAAATCGTACAAATCGGCGGCGCTCGGCGGGATGTCGGCGAAAATCGAGTTGATCGCGTTGGGGTCGTTGTGGTCGGCGGCTTGACCGAAGTGCGGAATCAGGCATAGGCCGAGTGTCGCTAGACCGATTCGGCAGGTACGTGCGGTGCGAAACGAACGGAAGATGTGCATGGCTGTGATCCCCTTCTGTAGTTGTTGTAGGGAAAGCGCCGTTCGGCGAGGACGCGGGCCGGACCGGATTCGGCTGGGGCGCGAGTGTCGAAACGGAGTTTGCAAGCTAACTCCAGACCCGAATAAAGTCAACGTTACGAAATGTAGGCTTATTTCATGGAACGGGAGTCGGAACATTTTGCAATGTCCCATAGGCGTAATTGAGTGAAAAAATTCACCGCTTAAAAAAAAATTTTGGTCTACGATTCACATTATTGGCAACCTACTAACGCCTTCCAAGGGGGTAGACCGTGGTGACAGGCGCGAAATCCTTAACTCTCGCTGGTAACGCACTCCGCGAAACTCCTACCATCTTTACTAAGTCGCCGCTAGGCGCAACGCTTGCTCGCCGTCTGTTTTCGAATCGGCGCACCTCCGAACTTGCCCGCTTACCGACCGGCCTCCGTCCTCCGGCCGGCGGTTTTTTTTGCGCCTGGATACGGCAGCAAGGCGAGCCGACTTCGGTTTCGGCCGCGCGGATTTTTTTAAGCTCCAGTTCCGTTTATCGATGTCGTCTTAACTCGCCGCCGCTTGGCTGAGCGCTACTGGCCGATCGCCGAGTACGGCGGACGCCTGGTCAACCGCGACTTCGATCGAATCCCGTACCGGGCGGCGCCAAGGCGCGGCTCGGTTTAACTCACGGCTTGCCGAGCGGCGCGTCATCGCGCGCCACCGCTCGAGAAGCCGCGCGAAAAACGCAGCGGCGCGGGATGGCCCGCCCAGGCACAAGCCGCTGTCGGCGTTATCGAGCAAATGCCAATAACCATAACAAGGCGTTGCCCGCTGAATCTATCTATCCGGAGGAAATCATGAACTCACAACTACCCAAGTTATTGGCGCTGGTGGCGATACTGGTATCGTCGTCAACGGCGCACGCGACGTTTTGGTCCAAGGCCGGCAAGGTCAAGGACGAAGCCCTGCAAGCCGGCCGCGGCGCGGAAACCCTGAAGGGTGCCGACGACGATTACTTCAAGGACATGGACTACGGCGCCAGCAAGGACCCCGAGGCCTTGGCGCGCGCGCTGAGTCCTTACGTGCCGGGCATTACCGCCAAGGATGCCCACGACGCGGTGGTACGCGGCCGCAACAACTGGATTGTCTGGACCGCCGGCAACGACCGCTTCTGGAACGACATCGGCAAAACCAGCGTCGGCACGCTGGATTTTTTAAAAATGCTGTCCAGCCACGACACCTTGAAATTCAGCCGCGACAATCGCTGGAATTATTTGGGGCTGGTCAACGAACCCTGCTTTAAAAAACCGACCGCGCCGCGCCAGGACCGCTACGGCCTGTGGCTGGACGAACGGACCGGCGATTGCCCGGCCGACCCGTTCGAGGACGAAACGAAATATCCCGGCGTTAAAATCGGCGCGCGCGGTAAAACCGTGCCGGTAGGCTCCTACTACGGTTACGCGACCGGCGTGGTCGGCTTGCGTTTGTTTCCGAATCCGGATTTCGATGAGAAAGCCGCCAAGGCCTGGAACCCGGAAAAGTTCTATAACGATCCCAGCTATTACAATAACAAAGACCTGATCCGGCCTTACCGGGTCGGCATGTCTTGCGGCTTTTGCCATGTCGGCCCCAATCCGGCCAATCCGCCGGCCGATCCGGAAAATCCCAAATGGGAGAATCTCAATTCCAATCCCGGCGCCCAGTATTTTTGGATAGACCGGATTTTCTCCTACGAAGCCGATCCGTCCAGCTTCCCGTACCAGTTGTTCCATACCTCGCGGCCCGGCGCGCTGGATACCTCGCTGGTTTCGACCGACTACATCAACAATCCGCGCACGATGAACGCCGTGTATAGCCTCGGCGCGCGGATGAAAAACGCGCTGAAATTCGGTCAGGAACGCATCGCCGGCGGCGGTCTGAACAATCGTCAGTTCAACGATTTGAAACTGCCGGCCGAAAGCCCGCTCAACAGCTTTTTCAAACAACCGGATACGGTGTGGACGCCGCGCGTGCTCAAGGACGGTGCCGATTCGGTCGGCGCGCTGGGTGCGTTGAACCGGGTATTCGTTAACATCGGCCTGTTCAGCGAGGAATGGACCGAACACTTCCGCCCCTTGATCGGCGGCGAAAAAATCTCGCCGTTCCCGATCGCCACCGCTCGGAAAAACTCGTCCTACTGGAATGCCACCGAGCAACAAACCCCCGACTTGGCGCTGTTCTTCCTGGCCACCGCCCAGCCGGACTATCTGAGCAAGGCTCCCGGCGGCGAACAACATCTGAAAGCCTCGGCCGAGGTGTTGACACGCGGCAAGGAGGTGTTCGCCGAAACGTGCGCCCGTTGCCATTCCAGCAAACTGCCGGAAAAAGCCTATAGCTTCTTCCCCAACGGTTGCGTCGGTTCGGATTACCTAAGCTGCTGGAACAACTACTGGAAGTGGAGCAAAACCGACGAGTTCAAAACCGAGATGAAGGCCATCGTCGCCAAGCCGGACTTCCTGCAAGACAACTTCCTGTCCACCGAATTGCGGGTACCGGTGACCCTGTTGCAAACCAACGCCTGCAGCCCGTTGGCGACCAACGGCTTGGCCAACAACATCTGGGATAACTTCACCTCGCAAAGCTACAAGGATCTGCCGTCGGTCGGCAAATACACGGTGCATCATCCGATCACCGGCGCCGCCTACGACTACGACATGCCGGGCGGCGGCCGCGGCTACACCCGGCCGGCCTCGCTGGTCAGTCTGTGGTCGACCGCGCCGTATCTGCTGAACAACTCGGTCGGCAAGTTTTATCCCAGCGGCTCGGTCGAAGACCGGCTCAAATCCTTCGACGACTCGATCCGGCAAATCCTGTGGCCCGAAAAACGCAGCGGCAACCGCGACATCGTGGTGGTCGATTCCGCCAATCCGGCCGAACGCAAGGTCTTGAAAGGCCAAGTGGATGTCACGACCGCCAGCAGCTATCTGCGGGTGCCGAAAGGCTATCTGCCGGACTTGCTGCAACCGCTGGTCGAGCCGTTCAGCCTGTTGAAACCTTGGGCCTTCGATAAGTCCGGCGTGGAACTGGGGCCGATTCCGAAAGGCACGCCGGTCAATTTGGTGTCCAACATGAACCTCGATCCCAGCGATCCCAAGCACGTGTTTCACTTAATCAAAGTGCTGAAGGACGTTAAAAAAGCCTTGAAAGCGATTCCGCAAGGCGCCAGCGACGAAGAGGCCATCAAGGTTTTCGATGACAGAAAAATCGTCGATGACATGTTAAGCGTCAGCAAATGTCCGGACTTCGTGGTCAATCGCGGCCATTACTTTGGTACCGACTACTTGGCCGAGGAAAAAGACCGGGCCTTGAGCGACGCCGACAAGGAAGCCTTGATCGAATTGTTGAAAACCTTCTGATCGGGGAAGCCACTATGAGCGATAGCACAAAATATGACTATATCGTGGTGGGGTCGGGTGCCGGCGGCGGCACCCTGGCCGCTCGATTGGCGGAAAACGGCCGCAAGGTGTTGGTGTTGGAAGCCGGCGGCGATCCGCTAAAGATGCAGGGCGGCAACGCGATTTCCGACGCCAACCGCCTGCCGGAAGACTACCAGGTGCCGGTATTTCACGCCCTGTCCAACGAGAACAAAGCCATGCGTTGGGATTTTTGGGTGCGCCATTGGGGCGATACCCAGTTGCAACGCCGCGACGAGAAATATCGCGACGTTTGGGATGGCGAAAAGGTGGACGGCGTGCTGTATCCGCGCGCCGGCTGCCTGGGCGGCTGTACCGCGCACAATGCGATGATCACCGTGTACCCGCATAACGACGACTGGAATCACATCGCCGATCTGACCGGCGACGCCAGCTGGCACGCCGACAACATGCGCGGTTATTTCGAGAAAATGGAAGACTGCCACCATCGTCTGCCGAGCTACCGCTGGGCCGCCAAATTGGGTATCAACCCGACTCGGCACGGCTTCGGCGGCTGGTTGCAAACCGAAAAATCCATCCCGTTGGAAGCCCTGGGCGACAAAACCCTGGTGCAAACCCTGAAAGAATCGGTCGAGGAAGTTTGGAAAAACATCGATACCGATCCTATCGAAGGCGCCGAATGGTTCGGCGAAAGCCTGGGCGATCCCAACGATTGGCGGCTGGTCGAGAAAAACGCCACCGGCTTGCGCTATCCGCCGTTGATGACCCGCAACCACGCCCGCTTGAGTACTCGCGACCGCTTGCTGGAAGTACAGCAAAAACATCCCGACCGGTTGCATATCGAGTTGAACGCGCTGGTGACACAGGTGTTGTTCGACAATGACAATCGGGCCATCGGCGTTGAATATCAAAAAGGCGAAAAACTCTACCAAGCCCATTATCAGCCGGCGACGCAATCGGGCGAAACCCACCAAGTATTCGCCGCCAAGGAGGTCATTCTGGCCGGCGGCGCCTTCAACACCCCGCAATTGCTGATGCTGTCCGGCATCGGGCCGAAAGCGGACCTGGAGCGCTTGCGCATCCAGGTCCGCGTCGATCTACCCGGCGTCGGCAGCAATTTGCAGGACCGCTACGAAGTCGGCGTCGTCAACAAAATGAAACAGGATTGGGAAGTATTGAAGGGCGCCCGCTACGCCAAGGGCGATCCGCAATACACCGAATGGGAAACCCAACGCAAGGGCGTGTATACCACTAACGGCGCGGTGCTGGCGGTGATCAAGCGTTCTCTGAAACAGCGCAAGTTGCCCGATCTGTTCTGTTTTGCGTTGCTGGCCCGCTTTCAGGGTTATTTCCCCAACTTCTCGCAATGGATACCGGAGTTGAATTACCTGACCTGGGCGGTGCTAAAAGCCCATACCAACAACCGGGGCGGCGAAGTGAAATTGAAATCGGCCGATCCGCGCGAGCGGCCGTACATCAATTTCAAGTATTTCGAGGAAGGCACGCCGGACGGCGGCGAAGACCTGGAGTCGGTGGTGGCCGGCGTCAAATTCGTGCGTAGCCTGACCGCGCCGCTGATCGCCAAGGGCATCATCGAGGAAGAAGCCTTTCCGGGCGCGGCCGTGCAAACCGACGACGAAATCCGCGACTTCATCCGCTATCAATCCTGGGGCCACCACGCCTCCTGCACCTGCCCGATCGGCGCCGACGGCGACACCATGGCGGTGCTGGACAGCCGGTTTCGGGTGCGCGGCGTGAAAGGCTTGCGGGTGGTGGACGCCTCGGTCTTCCCGAGGATTCCGGGTTTCTTCATCGTCTGCGCGATCTACATGATCGCCGAAAAAGCCGCCGATGTCATTCTGTCGGAGACTTGATTCGCAAACCGTCACCCGGCGAATAGCCGTTAGTTTGCGGCTATTCGCCGGCTTATTGAGCCTGCTTTTCCATGGTTTCACCGTAAGTGCTCCGGCGAACGGGCAACAAAACGGCTATTTGCATTCTAAGGTTGGAATGAAAGCTACCGCGATTTAATGTTGAATCCGGTTATTGGGTTGGATTTTAATTCTCGGAAAATTCAAGGATTGGTAGAGCTAGGGATAGTCGTCTTGACCGACCCAAGGCGGAAGTTCGTGTATTTATCTTGAGTGTCGGTTTAAAATTTAAAT
>NZ_LUUK01000180.1 GCF_001644025.1 Methylomonas koyamae | reverse complement strand
CGCGGAGCGTGGGAACGATTAAAAATATTTGATACAGTACATCATCAGAATTGATGTCGAGAAAACACCATGAGAACCACCGTAACCATTGACGACACCTTGTATCAAAAAGCCCTGGAAATGGCCGATCCGGACATGGACAAGGCCGAAATCTTCCGGGAAGCGATGAAAACCTTCGTGCGGATTCAGGCCGCCAAGCGCTTGGCTGCGTTAGGTGGAACCATGCCGGAGATGGCGGATATTCCCCGAGATCGCCGACAAACCGAACCGTCTGCATGATATTGGTCGATACCTCGGTTTGGGTTGACCATTTCAAAAATCGCAACGAAGACCTGGTGCGTTTGCTTGTTTCCGATTCGGCGTTGATTCACCCGCTGATCGTTGCCGAATTGGCTTGCGGTACGCCGCCCGCGCCGAGAACCCAAACCCTGAACAACCTGCGTCAGCTAAGGTATTGCAATCAAGCTGGTTTGCAGGAAGTGGAAGACTTTATCGAACGAGAATTGCTGTATGGTTTTAGTTGCGGGTTAATAGACCCTGCGACGCTAATATTCTAAATTATTTTTCAACAATTTTTATTATTTCTTCAGTCTTTTTGTCAATTTTATTATTAACCAAAAACCCATACACGCTATCTTTGTAATGATCGGAAATAGAGTAATAGGTTTCATCTGCTTTTTCATTGAAAATCACAATAACACCTCTTTTTATTAGCTCATTAAAAAATGCCGAATTTAATCCCGTCCTATCAGAAAACTTAACAAAAGCCTTCTTTTGGTCTGTGAATTTATTTCTTCGAAAAAAGCTTCCGAAGAACTTTCTTAACTCCTTTTCCAAAACTTCTCGATTGTTTTCAAGTTTTTGCTTAACGACATCAATAATATTCTCTAAATCACCAAGTCTGCATGATTCGAACATGTCAGCTTTAAAGCTCTCCGATATTGAATTGCCGTTTATCCCCTCAAAATAACAATTAACAAACCGAGCCCCCTCAAATTTGGATGATGTAAAACCATTGTATCCAACGAATCTTGAACCCACCACTCTCATTCCTGAAAAATCTATAGTTTTAGCATTCCCGTAAATCGCTAAATGTTTGATTTCGCCATTTGCCGAAAACAGCCTTTTTATAACCTCCGAAAACTCCTCCTTCGATGTAGAAACACCATTTATAAAGGATAATACTTCAACAAAAAAACTTATGGCTTTAAATTTAATGTCTCGCTTTGAGAATACATCTTCTAATGAAATACCCCTTCTTATGTCTTTTAAAATTCTTTGTGCGCATTCTATGAATTCTTCGCTTCGCGAATTAAAATACTTTATTACTTCTTTAAATGCACCACCATCTCCAAATGCATATTTAGACGCTAACAACACAAAATCATCATCACTACGCTTCTTTGTAATAGAGTTAATAATACTCAACCCTCTAAAGTAATCAGATATGAAATCGTATTTGAAACGACAGTACTCCTTATCAAGTTCAATAAGTGGGTTTTTCAAAAGCTTACCAGTAAGGTTTTCAGCATTTTCGCTATAATAAGCTGAAACGAGCTCCTCCAGAACAGCTCTCGGAAATATTTCCGTGTATGAAGCAGCTATCTCGAGAAACAAGTCTAATACTTCGCTTATTTTTATCTCAATAGACTGTCTAACAGATTCTCTTCTTAAAATGGAGTAAACCAAATAATCAGTAATATCCTCATTGCTTTTGTAATCCTTTCCATCAAACGACAAATCCAATCTAATATCATCATTTTCACTTGCATCTTCTACAATTGATGACAACAAGTCAACAATGAAAGGCATAATTCGTTCATCTTTATCTTTAATAATTAAGGGCTCTATGTTTGAAAGAACCTTTCGAATCATTTTCTCTGAATTATCATATTTACCGAATCTTTTTTTCAGATATTTATCACAAGCCTTATTATCAAACCCTAGTAAATTATATTTATCTATGTTTTCATATTTGGCTGTAATGGCCTCATTAAATACATCATTCCTTGATGTCACAATAATCTTGCTAGAAGCCAATTCATTGTTTAAATCATCAATTGATTGCAGAAACAAATCAAGATTAAACATTTCAGGAAAAATAGAAATAAATTCATCTATTCCATCAATAATCAAAACAAGCTTACCTGTTAAAAGTGCGACTTCAAAAGTCACCTTGTCAAAAATAAACCCTCCATCTCCTTGCCGTTCGCATATTCTTGCATATGTCTCATACAAATCATAAACAGATTCAATCTTAGTATTTTCAGATAAAACTCCAAATCCTTCTGACTTTAATTCTTCAGATTGCATCAATACCGAAACTGCATTACCAGAACCTTGATAATGCCCTGCAATATGTTGACACAAAGTTGTTTTGCCTGTCCCTCCTGGCGCAACAATAATTTTTGCTGCAGATTGTTGAGGTAAATTAAGTTGTTTAATGATGTACTCAAAAGCTGGACCAAGCTCTTGCTCATCATTTTTATCAACTAAAGGCTGATCAATAAAAAATGGATTCTTATATGTGCCCTTGTTGTTTTTCGCATCATCATCGATGCAAAAATCCCATATATACTCAGAATAAGTTAACTCTGTTAGCTCCAAGTCTATTCCATTTTCTAACAACATCCGTCTTAAATATCCTTTCTCGCTTCTATTCTCCCTTAGAACAGTTAATGTCTTAATTTTTATTTTATCTCTTTTAACTAGCTCGCAAAATCTTTTGATCGTAGAACTTAAGGTTATGTTTTCAAATAAAAACAGATAGTAATCAATAGAGGGAGATCTTGTTTCCCAAAGCTCGAATTTAATCCTGTTTTTGGATGAAAAATCAGTGGTTTCATTCTTATCAAATACTAACTTTCTTTTTTTGTGATTGATTTTTAAAAAGTCTTCTATACGTGTTAGATTTTTTATCGGAGGCAATTGATGTATAGAGTGCTTTTTTGTAGGACGTCTTTCCTTTGCATCATCAATAATATGCTTTAATAAATCATGAAAGGACTTTTCAAAATTATCATCACTGCGAAAATCTATAAAGAATTTCTCTTTAAGGTAGTTTGGCAGACAATTCCCTTCCCTCAATAACGGAATTATCTTGCTCTTTCCAAGAGAAGAACTCTCTTCCCAATGTCTCGAAGCTGACATTTTTGTCTCTATTCCAACTCCACCTAATCGCCTATTAGCTTTCTCAACATATGTTGGAGTGACAATTACCAATACAATATCCGTTTGAAAGACTCCTTGTTCCATGAAGAGATTTTTGTCTTCGAATGAGTCCAAATTGTATTGATCAAATGCTATATGAAATTCATTAAATTCTTCTAATCGATCGGCGATATTTTTAGTCCACCCCTTATGCTCTTCGGAATCCCAACTGTAGCTTATAAAAAGATTATGTTTTTCCATTCTGATTACTATGTATTTTGTTTTAGTAAAACTTTAATTTACTAAGGCTGTAAAGCGCAATAACCAACATTCGATTTCAATACGCCTGCACCCCAAACCTCAACAACAACCTCGGCAATATATCATCCAGATTCAATACATCCTTATCGGTCAATTCAATTAAATTGAAATTGTATTTCTGGTAAATGGCGAGTTTTTCTTGTTTGCGGGCTAGATATTTAGCGTCGTTGTCGTAACCCCAGAATTCGATATAGACCTTGCCGGTGGGGATGTAGAAATCGCAGTACATTTCTTCTTCGATCGGCAGTTTGCGTTCGTAGGCGTGGACGATTTCGGCCATGTACAGCCAGTTGTCGATCAGCATTTCCGCCTTGGAGCGGACGAAGTGGCCGTCGGTGGTGCGGTGGGTGGCTTCGAATTTGTGGCGGAAGCTGTCCATTTTGTCGGCGTCGGTTTTGGGTTTGTCGACGCCCTTGATGTTATCGACGTTGTCTTTCAACGCCCGGTTGCGGGTGATTTTTTCCGGCCAGCGCACGTAAGGGATGCCGGAGCGGCTGTCTTCGCCTTGCTCGGCGCCCAGCGCCAAACCTTGCTCGGTAACTAGCCAGCCTTTCAGGCCTTTTTTGATCCAGCCCAATTCCGACAGGATGTAGTTTATTTTGTTGGCGGTAAGATCGAACTGTTGCCCCAGCACGGTGGCGGTCAACAGTTTCGGTGCGTCGGGTTTGGCTGGCGGCGCTTCGATGGCCAAATCTTCCGGCCAGGCGACGTATTGGCCGTATTTGCCGTTAAGATAGACGCCACCGGCGGCACTTCCGGCGTTGGTCAGTTGCCATTTGTCGTCTTTTTTTTCGATCAATCCCAAAGCCGTCAGTTGCCCGAACATCTGTTCCTGGGCGATGCCGCGCAATTTGGCGAGTTGGGTGGTGGAAAGCTGTTTTTCGTCGTTCATCGCGCAAGTCGTTTCGTTAGACCGGGCGAATTGTAGACCAAGGTCGGAGAAGTATGGCGGAGAACCTTAACGATGTGCGGTGCGGGGATGCTGTGTGTTCCAGGCGGCCATAAGCCGCAATAACCAACGGGCATTGCGCCGTATTGGGCCATGTTGTTTTGGTGATGTTCTTGTTGGGCTGACGAGTCGTATCTGCCCGGTTTATTGACAGGGTATTGCCGTCGGACGTATGTCAGCGCTTCAAATCGGTAAAACCCGCATTTCCGGCGTGATACCGGCGTCGCGCGCGGACTTGCAAAAATCGCGGTCGAAGGTATGCATCACGGCTTTGCCGCAAGCCGCCAGATGCAGGGCATCGGCGAAATCGGCGCCTTGCGCGTACCATTCCAGCGCATGACTGACGGCTTCGGCATCTTCGACCACCGTGTTGTCTACTTCCAGCAATGCCGAGAAAAATGCGCTGAGTTGGTCGCGGGTTTTCTTGTAGCGGGCGCGCAGCACCCATTCGGTTTCCAGCAGCACGGTGCGCGAGATAAAAATACTATCGCTGGCAATCAATTGGCGAACCACGGCGATCTGTTCCGGATGATCGTCCACCAGCGCCCGCACCAGCAGGTTGGTGTCAAAGGCGATCATGAGGCATCCGAACTATCTTCTTCGTTGAGGTCTACCGGTTGGCATAAGGCTTCGGTAGATAGCGGCGGCCCGTCATGTTTGAGCATACCAATCAAGTCGGCCAAATTACGGCCGGTTTTCTTCGGCGCCGCTTTCAGCGTAACGCCGGACGCATTGGAAACCAGGGTTAGTTCCGTGCCGGCTTCCCAATGCAGTTCGTCGCGAATTTCCTTGGGGATGACAACCTGGCCCTTGCTGGATAGGGTAATCGTGGCGGTAGACACTGGCATACTCCTTCGAGTAAGACAAAAAGTAAGCCGGATTATCCGCTGGCGATGGCTCGTTGACAAGTTTGGGGTGGTGTCTATACCTGGATAGATTTTGCGGCGCCATGTTGTTGCTTGATGGAAACGGATTTCGACATCGACACACCGATAGTGATCTAGGAAAGACATCTCAATGAATATGGCCGTAAGGCGCAATAACCAACAGGCATTGCGCCGATGTTTTGTTTTCATGCGGCGTATTACGCTATCGCTAATACGCTCTACGCGGACTCCGCAGCACATAGTTCCCGAACGGGTAAATCGTCATGCATCAAAGAGTTGATCCGCAACATTTTCCCGATCGGTAAACTTGTCTTGTGCTTTGCGGCATTCTGTCCAATAATTTCCCGAACGGGAAAACCTAATGATCAACATCCAATCCACCCAACAACTTGGCCAAGCGCTACGCACCGCTCGCAAACAGCTCGGATTAACTCAATCCGAATTGGCGTTGGCGGCAGGTGTTGGCGTTCGCTTTATCGTCGACCTCGAAGCAGGCAAGCCGACCGTGCGTCTGGAAACAGTGATGCGCGTGATTGAAGCGCTGGGTGGGCAGGTCATGCTCGATGGCCTGCCGGACATAACCGAAGCACCATGAGCCATTTGCTTGCAGTATATTTATTCGAACGCCGGGTGGGAGATTTGGCCCTGGTTGAAGGCAGACTGCAATTTAGCTACACAGCCAACTGGCTGCAACAGGCCGACGCTGCTCCGTTGTCCTGTTCGTTACCGTTGCAAGTTGAGCCGTTTAACTATCAGCAAACGCGGCCGTTCTTTGCTGGATTGTTACCGGAAGGCAAATTACGCCAACTGATAGCCCGCCAGTTTCAGGTTTCGAAACAAAACGACTTTGCCTTGCTCGACCATATTGGTGGCGAATGCGCCGGTGCCGTTTCGCTATTGTCGCCAGACCAATTACCCGCTGTATCTGAACAAGCGAACGAGATCGACTGGTTATCCGACTCTGACGTAGTTACCTTGTTGGATGAATTGCCACAGCGGCCGATGCTGGCTGGTCAGGATGGTTTGCGCTTATCGTTGGCGGGCGCTCAGGATAAATTACCGGTGGTGTTTGATGGTCAACGAATCGGTCTGCCACGCAATGGCACACCCAGTAGCCATATTCTCAAACCGGCCATCGCTGCCGTTGAAGACAGTGTAATCAACGAAGGTTTCTGTCTGGCATTGGCAGGTGCTATGCAATTCCAGACCGCACAGTCGAGGATTTGTGCCATTCGCGACCGCTCATTTTTGCTGATTGAGCGTTATGACAGAACTCAAGCTGCAATTGGCCAACGCTTGCGTCTGCATCAGGAAGATTTCTGCCAGGCACTGGGCGTGGTACCGGAACTGAAATATCAGAACGAGGGTGGGCCGGGTTTGGAACAGTGCTTTGACTTAGTCCGCCGCGTGACCCGACCGAGTGCGCCGCAGGTGTTGCGACTGCTGGATGCGATCATTTTCAATGCCTTGATTGGCAACCACGACGCCCATGCCAAGAACTTTTCTATCTTGTATGCCGACAAGTGCGCCGTTCTGGCGCCGCTCTACGACGTATTGTCAACCGCCGTTTATCCCAGCCTGACGCCCAAGATGGCGATGCAGTTGGGTGGCAAATACAAATTCAGCGAAGTGCAAGCAAGACACTGGGATCGCTTTGCCCAAGAGGTGGGCTTGTCGGTGGCGCAAACTCGAAAACGTATTCTTGGTTTATGCCAACGGCTACCGCATGTCGCGCGTACTTTGCAGGCATCGGTGGATCATGAATTTGCTGGAAACCCAGTGGTTGGACAAATCGTACAGTTGATCGAGCAACGCGCGGTGCTGGCGGTCAGACGGTTGAATGATAAGGCCTAAAGCCAATCGGCTGGCGTTGATTTTGGCATCGCTTGTAAATGTGTGCAGGACTGGTTTTCGTTGGATGCGCCGGACAATAAAAAACCCGCGAAGCCAATAAACTTGCGGGTTTTTGAATTGGGTTGCATCCGTTTGGATGCATAAATGGTGCCTCAGACCGGAATCGAACCGGTACGACCTTTCGGTCGCGAGATTTTAAGTCTCGTGCGTCTACCTATTTCGCCACCGAGGCCCGGTGCTGTCGCGGAGACAGTAGCCGGCGAATTCTAAAGCAAAGCGCCGAATTGTCAACGTAAAGTTGGCCGTCCGGCGCGGCTTGTTCAGACCGCTTGCTTGATGCGGGCCAGCGCGTTTTCCAGATTGGCCATGCTGGTGGCGATCGAGATGCGGATGTGGCCTGGGCAGCCGAAGGCCGAGCCGGGCACCAGCGCGACGCCGGCTTTTTCGATCAGGTATTCCGCGAATTCCAGGTCGTCGTTGATGCCGTCCAGGCGGGCGATCAGCTTGTCCACATTGGGGAAGACGTAAAAAGTACCGTCGGTCGCCAGGCATTCGATGCCGTCTATCGTGTTCAACTCGGCGACGACGAAGTCGTGGCGCTTCTTGAACTCGACCATCATCGCGTCGATGCAGCCCTGATCGCCGTTCAGCGCGGCTTCGGCGGCGACTTGCGAGATCGAGGTCGGGTTGGATGTGCTTTGCGATTGAATGATGCACATCGCATCGATCAAGTCGGCCGGGCCGGCGCAATAGCCGATCCGCCAGCCGGTCATCGAATAGGCTTTGGAGACGCCGTTCAACACGATGGTACGGTCGTAGAAGCCGGGGTGGGCGTTCAGAATGTTGACGAATTCGCCGTTGTTCCACAGGATGTGTTCGTACATGTCGTCGGTGGCGATTAACACGTCCGGGAAATCGACCAACACGTCGCCGAGAGCTTTCAGTTCGTCCAGACTGTAGGCGGCGCCGGTCGGGTTGGACGGGCTGTTGATCACCAGCAAGCGGGTTTTGGCGGTGATCGCGGCGCGCAACTGGGCAGGCGTGATCTTGAAACCTTGCGATTGGCCGGCTTCGACGATGACCGGCACGCCGTCGGCCAACAGCACCATGTCCGGATAGGATACCCAGTAAGGCGCGGGGATGATGACTTCGTCGCCGGAGTTCAGCAACGCTTGAGCCAGATTGTAAAAACTTTGCTTGCCGCCGCAGGACACCAGGATTTGCTTGGGCTCGTAATCCAGACCGTTGTCGCGCTTGAATTTGGCGATGACGGCTTTCTTCAGGCCGGCGGTGCCGTCCACGGCGGTGTATTTGGTGAAGCCCGAGTTGATCGCATTGATGCCGGCGGTTTTAATGTGTTCCGGCGTGTCGAAGTCCGGTTCGCCGGCGCCCAGGCCGATGATGTCTTTACCGGCGGCGCGCATGGCGGCGGCTCTGGCGGTGATGGCCAGGGTAGGGGACGGTTTGACTGCTTTAACGCGGTCGGACAATGTGATGCTCATGCTTCCTCGGTCGAAATTTACTCAAATGGCCGGCATTATACGGTAATTTGCCGGTTACGCTTGGTTTGGCGCGCTAAAACCGATTATTTTTTAGGGTTTGCCAATTTTGCGGCCAGTTCGTCGGCATAAGCCAGCAGTTGCGCCAGTATCGCCGGATCTTGCTTGTCGGTTTCGGGCGACAGGGCGGCGATGCTGGCTTTAAAACTTTCCAGCGCGCTGGGCCGGTCGGGCGCCGGTTCCAGCAGGCGCTGCCGGCAATGCGCCGACCAAAGCCCGCGCTCTTCGGCGGTCAGGGTTTCCGGATAGTTGCGAGCCCGGTAGCGAAACAGCATTTCCGGCAAGCGGGCATCGTCGAAGCCCGGATCGAAGTCCGCCAGTTCGGCCGGCGACAATTGGCGGATCTGGTTCATCGCGGCTTTGTCGCCGGCACTGAAGAAGCCGCCGCTGTAGATCATCAAGTCCGGATCGTCGGGAGCGTCGGCGTAGTCGCGCCGAAACACCGTGCTCAGTTTGTCGGCCAACGGCGGCGCGGCTTGCAGTTGTTGCAGATGTATCTGGCAACGGCCCAAATCCAGTTGCAGTCGCTCGGCGTCGGCCGGCCGGATCACCGACAGCGGCGCCAGCACCGGCGCTTTGTTGACGTGCACGGTTTTCAACGGGATGCGGGTGACGCCCTCCGGCAAGTCGTCGTTGGCAACAAATAGGCGCTCGCGGATTTGTTCGGCCGAAAGATCGAGCAAGGCTCCGGGATCGGCGGACAGGTCGTAGACGATGATTTCGTTGGCGTTGACCGGGTGCTGGGCCAACGCGACGACCACCGCCAGACAGTGGTTGCGAGCCGGGTAGCGGGCGGAGACATGCACCAGCGGCGTGAAGCTGCCGAGTTTCAACAAGCCGAGCGCTTGGCTTTTTAGGCGGTGCTCGAACAAGTAGTTGAAAAGCTTGGGTTGGTTTTGCTTAATCAGCCTGGCGACGGCGATCGTGGCATGGACGTCGGCCAGCGCGTCGTGGGCGTCGGCGTGGCCGATGCCGTTGGCGCGGGTCAGTTCTTCCAAACGAAAGCTGGGAAGGCCGTCGGCGTTGTCGGGCCATTGAATGCCGTCCGGGCGCAATGCGCGGGCGGCGCGGGCGATGTCGATCAAGTCCCAGCGCGAGTTGCCGTTTTGCCATTCGCGGGCGTAGGGGTCGTAAAAATTGCGGTACAGCAGATTGCGGGTGACTTCGTCGTCGAAACGCAAGGTGTTGTAACCCAGCGCGCAAGTGCCGGGTTGGGCGAGTTGGGCATGGATGCGCGCGGCGAATTCGGCTTCGCACACGCCGCGCTGGCGGGCCACTTGCGGCGTAATGCCGGTGATCAAGCAAGCTTCCGGGTGGGGCAGGTAGTCGTCCGACGGTCGGCAATAGACCATCAGCGGTTCGCCGACGATATTAAAATCGTAGTCGGTGCGCAGTCCGGCGAACTGGCAGGGCCAGTCGCGGCGCGGATCGGCGCCGAAGGTTTCGTAGTCGTGCCAGAAAAAGCTGGGTGCGGTCATGGTGGCTCGGGTGACGGGAAAAATTCCGCAAACTTGCGTTTGCGGCGACTAGCCGGCGGATTTTATCTTATAATCGCCGCCTTATTTTTACGCGACCACCATAGGAAACCGTTTATGAAAAAAACCTCGCTACTCGTTTCAGCGGCTCTGATGTTGTTTACCGGCTTAGCCAACGCGCACGGCCCGGTCAGAGCTAAACTGACCGCGACCCTGACCATCGATGCGCCGGCTGCGAAAGTTTGGGACTTAATTAAGAATTACAACGATATGTCCTGGCATCCATCGATTAAGAGCGTCGAAGGCGGCGACAACACCAAAGGTTCGGTGCGTACCTTGCATCTGCAAAGCGGCGGCACTATCAAGGAAGAGTTGAAATCCTACGAAGACGCCAAAATGGCCTACAAATATAAAATCATCGACATGAGCTCGACCGGTACCATTAAACACGCCGGCCAAGACGAGCCGGTGCCAGTACTGCCGGTCGGTAACTATGCCGCCGAATTGTCGGTGGCCGATAAAGGCGGCAAGGCCGAAATCGAGTGGGTGGCTACTTACTACCGCGCTTATGTCAACAACAATCCGCCGGCCGAGTTGAACGAAGAAGCGGCCGACAAAGCCGTCACCGAAGTACTGACCACCGGTCTGGAAAACGTTTCGCGCAAACTGACCGGCCACGCTGGCAAGGTCGAAATCGAGATGAAACGCTAAACCATGCTCTCAGGATAGAGACGCGCGCTAGCGTCTCTATCGCCTCGGCCGGGTTTCGCTCGGTCCACTTGTTGCTTTCTCGTCATCATGACTCATTTCCGCAAGCCCGTATTGATCGCGACGTTAATGCTGAGTGCCTGGAATGTCCGGGCCGCGCCGGCCGCGTTCATCACCAATCAACTCGACAATTCGGTGTCGGTGATCGATACCGACAAGCAGAGCGTCGTCGAAACCGTCAAGGTGGAAGGCAAGCCGGCCGGCGTCGCGGTGAATTCGGTATTGAAGCAGATTTACATCAGCACGCCGGAAGGCGGCGGTTTCGCGGTGTTGGATAGCGAGCGGCTCAAGGTGCTCAAAGTCGTCAAGGTCGGCGGCGCCTCGCTGGGCATCGCGGCCGACCGCAAGGGCGAGCTGGTGTTCGTGGCCGATTGGTACGAGAACTCGGTCGCGGTTTTCGACGCCAAGACCTTCGCGAAAATCAAGACTATCACGGTCGGCAAATCGCCGTCGGGCATGACGGTCAGTCCCGATAACCGTTGGCTGTACGTGGCCAATCGGATCGACGATTCGATTTCTCAAATCGATCTGGCCAAATTGACGATCCGCAATACCACCAAGGTTGGCGAGCATCCATTCGGCATCGCGGTGGACGGTAAGGGCAAACGCTTGTATTCGGCCAATGTCGAGAGCGACGACGTTAGCGTGTTGGACGCCCACAGTTTAAAACGCTTGGCGACGATCAAGGTTGGCTCCCGGCCTTACGCGGTGGCGCTGGCCTTGAACGATAGCCTGCTGTTCGTGACCAACCAGGACGACGGCACGGTCACCGCGATCGACACCGCGACCTTGAAGCCGGTCGCGGTGATCCCGGTCGGCGACAAGCCCGAGGGCATCTGCACCCATCCCAACGACAGCCAGGTTTACGTCGCCAATTGGTTCGATAACAATGTTTCGGTCATCGACGCCAAGACGCTCAAAGTGGTCAATACCATTAGCACAGGCGAGGGTAGCCGGGCCTTCGGCGAGTTCTTCAGCCGCTAAGCGTCGTATTTTGCGGCCGCTGTGCTAGACTGCGCGCCGCTTACACCATTTTTGAGAAGGCTATGGCTGAAAACGTTGAAGATTTGACCATCCGTTACGAAGACGGCGGCGTCGAAACCGTGAAGGAACTGGATAAAAAAATATTGAGCAAAGGCGCTTGGGCGACGGTGCTCTACCGCTATCAGGATTGGGAGCCGGCCAAGAATCAATACAGCGCCGACCGCTTCAGCATCCGCCGCTATCAAAAGCGCAACGGCGAGTATCAGCAAAAATCCAAATTCAATATTTCCAGCGAAAAGCAGGCCTTGGAATTGATCGAAGCCTTGCAAGGCTGGCTGAAACCGTAAGCGGTTTTGCCGCCGGACTGAATCGGTCTGGCGGAAATGACGCCGGCGATTTCTCGCCGGCGGTGCTCCGTGTTTTTAACACGCCTCTTCGTCGCCCGGCGCCGCGCCGTCCGTCTTTCGGCGAAGGTTTAGTGAAAATCCCTCGATTTGGCCGCCAGTTCGCTGATCCAGTCGCTCCAATCTTCCAATTTGCCGGCGATCAAATGCAGCACGCCGTCCTGTTGCTGGACGATGCCGGCCACGCCCAGCAAGCGCGCCTTTAATAAGGGTTTGCGCTGAGCCAGCGCGGTTTTCGGCCAGACGATCAAGTTGACTTGGCCGGTTTCGTCTTCCAGGGTTACGAAGGTCACGCCGGCGGCGGTCATCGGTCGTTGCCGGCAAATCACCAGGCCGGCGACCTGGGCGATGCTGCCGTTGCGGCGTTGCCAAAGGCTTTGCGCGGTGATGACGCCTTTCGCGCCTAGCTGTTGTCTTAGCAATGCCAGTGGATGCTCGCGCAAGGTCAGGCCAACGCTGGCGTAATCGGCGACCGTGTCCTGTACCGGCTGCGGGGTTTTTAGCAAGGGCGTGGCTTCGATGATGCGCGGCACGCCGAACACCGGCAAGGGCGCCTCGATGCCGCCGGCCGCCCAGAAGGCTTGATGACGATTGCCGGCCAGCGCTTTCAACGCGTCGGCGGCGGCCAGGGCTTCCAGATCGCGCTTGTCTAGCTTGGCGCGTTCGGCCAGGTCGGCGACCGACTCGAAAGCGCGTTCCGCGCGGGCTGCGCCTATCCGCGTAGCGGCGGCGGCCGACAAGCCCTTGACCTGATTGAAGCCCAGTCTTAACGCCGGCGGATTTATTAGTCCGGCTTTATCGTTTATTGGTATGCCGTTCGAGATGCGCTCTTTGGCTGTGTTCATAACAGGCTTGTCGAAACCTGATGTGCTTCGTCCTTCGACAAGCTCAGGGCGAACGGTATTTAATGGCCGGCGGTCGTGTTCCAGTGCGCAATCCCAAGCGCTATGCCGCACATCGACAGCCCGCACCTCGACGCCGTGGCGGCGGGCGTCCTGTACCAGTTGCGCCGGCGCGTAAAAGCCCATCGGCTGGCTGTTCAGCAAGGCGCAGCAAAATGCCGCCGGATGATGGCACTTCAACCAGGCCGACACGTAGGCCAGCAACGCGAAGCTGGCCGAATGCGATTCCGGAAAGCCGTAATCGCCGAAGCCTTTGATTTGTTGAAAGATGCGCTGGGCGAAGTCGTCGCGGTAGCCGCGTTCGCGCATGCCGGCCAGCAATTTCTGCTCGAAAGGCTCCAGGCCGCCCTTGCGTTTCCAGGCCGCCATCGCCCGGCGCAATTCGTCGGCCTCGCCGGGGGTAAAGCCGGCGGCGACCATCGCGATTTGCATGACCTGTTCCTGAAAAATCGGGATGCCCAGCGTGCGCTCCAGCACTTGCTTGATTTCCGGGCTGGGATAGTCGATGGCTTCTTGGCCGTTGCGCCGCGCCAGATAGGGATGGACCATTTCGCCCTGGATCGGGCCGGGGCGGACGATGGCGATTTCGATGACCAAGTCATAGTAATTGGCGGGTTTCAGGCGCGGCAGCATGCTCATCTGCGCCCGCGATTCGACCTGGAACACGCCGATGCTGTCGGCGCGTTGCAGCATCGCGTACACGGCCGGGTCCTCGGCCGGAATGTCGGCCAGGGTCCAGGCGCGGCCGGTGTATTCGCCCAGATAAGTCAGCGTCTTGCGGATCGCGCTGAGCATGCCCAAGGCCAGCACGTCCACCTTTAGCAAGCCCATCGCTTCCAGATCGTCTTTTTCCCACTGAATCACGGTCCGCTCGGCCATCGCCGCATTTTCGACTGGCACCAGCCGGGTCAGCTCGTCGCGGGCGATCACGAAGCCGCCGACATGCTGCGACAAATGCCTTGGAAAACCACGGATTTGCTCGACCAAGGCGCTCAACTGGCGGATCACCGGGCTGGCGGGATCGAAACCGCAATCGCGCAAGGCTTCCGGCATCAGCTTATAGCCGTCCCAGCGATCGACGTTGCCGGCCAGCCGGTCCAGTTGGCCGGCGTTCAAACCCAGCGCCTTGCCGACGTCGCGCACCGCGCTGCGGCTGCGATAGGTAATCACCGTCGCGGCCAGCGCGGCACGGTGGCGGCCGTATTTGCGGTAGATATATTGAATGACTTCCTCGCGGCGCTCGTGCTCGAAATCGACGTCGATGTCCGGCGGCTCGTTGCGTTCCCGCGATAGAAAACGTTCGAACAGCAGATTCATCCGGCCGGGATCGACTTCGGTAATCCCCAGGCAATAGCAAACTGCCGAATTCGCCGCCGAGCCGCGACCTTGGCAAAGAATGTTTTGGCTTTTGGCAAAGGCGACAATGTCGTGGACGGTCAAAAAGTAGGGCTCGTAGGTCAGATCGGCAATCAAGGCCAACTCGTGCTCGACTTGTTGCCTGACCTTGGCCGGCTCGCCGTGCGGCCAACGTTGTTGCAAGCCGGCTTCGGTCAAATGCCTGAGCCACGAGGCCGGCGTGTAGCCGTCCGGCACCAGTTCGCGCGGATATTCGTAGCGCAGTTCGTCCAGCGAGAATCGGCAGCGGGCGGCGAGTTTGACGGTTTCGTCCAGCCAGGCTTGCGGATAAATCTCGGCCAGCCGTTGCACGGGCCTGAGATGGCGCTCGCCGTTAGCAAACAAGGCATAGCCCAGCTCGGTCAATGGCCGGTTAAGGCGGATCGCGGTCAAGGTATCCTGCAAGCATTGCCGCGAACGGCGGTGCATGTGCACGTCGTTGCAGGCGACGATTGGGATATTCAATTGTTGGCCTAGGTTTTCGGCGGTGGTGATCCATTCCCGGTCGCGACCGGATAAAAACAGCCCGGCGCCTAGCCATAGATCGGTGCCGAACAGACTTTGCAGCCAGCAACCGTCGCCGATTTGCGGCTTAGTCAAGTCCGGCAGCCAGATCGCCAGGCAGTGTGCCGGAAAGTGTTGTGTAAAATCCTTGCGGCTCAACCGGTAGCTGCCTTTGTCGGCCTGACGGCGGGCGAGACTGATCAGATGCGACAGGTTGCCGTAGCCGGTACGGTCGGTCGCCAACAGCAGCAAGCGTAAACCGTCGTCCAGCCGCATTTCGCTGCCGACGATCAAGTCGATGCGGTGTTTTTTGGCCGCCAGATGGGCGCGGACGATGCCGGCCAGCGAACATTCGTCGGTCAAGGCCAGTGCCCGGTAACCCAGGCGGGCGGCTTCGGCGACCAATTCCTCCGGGTGCGAGGCACCGCGCAAAAAGCTGAAATTGGACAAACAATGCAGCTCGGCGAAGGCCGGCGCCTCAGCCGAACAAGCCATGACAATACCAACCGCCATTCGGCTTCAAGTCTTGAAACACCCACAGTTTGCGGCCGGCGCGGTCGTGGGCGATGCGGTAATCGCGGCGGACCGGCGCGCCGTCCCACCAGCCCGATGCGATGCGTTCGCGATCCTGCGCGAAATGCAGCTCGGCCGAATTCATCGGCTTGGGGCTGCTCAATAGCCATAGCGGACGCGGCGGCAGTTCGGCTTGCTCGGCTGCCGATTCTAGACCAAGCACGCCGGCCCGTTCCGGCCTATGCTCGGCGGCGGCGGTCGGATATTGCAAGGCTTGATGGCCCAGCCGGCTTTGCAATTGCTCCAGCGCGCTTTGCCAGTCCTGTTCGCGCGCTTCGTCGTCGAACAAACTAAAGCTGCGCGGCTGGAACGGCACGACGGCTTCGCTGAACAATTTGACCGCCAATACCGGCGCCGGCAGCGGCGTGCGTTCCAGTTTTTCCCGCAGCAAGCGGGCGCAATGCAGCGGGTCGCGGCTGGCGTGGCGCAAGCTTAATTCGACCGGCGTGGCCGGACGCCGGTAGTGTAGCAAGCGCAGTTCGACGGCCTGGACGGCGGCGTCGCGCCGGCGCAGAAACTCGGCCAGTTGCTCGAGCAGTTGTTCGACCGCCGGGAAGAAGTGATCGAGTTTGTCCAGTTCGGCCGGCAGTTCGCGGCCGGCGGCGAAACGCGGCGGGCGGTGGAACTGCTTGGGTAGGCGCGAGTCGTGGCCGGCCAGTGCGTCGAGTCGGCCGAGCAGTTCGGGGCCGTAACGCCGAGCCAAGCCATCGCGCGGCAGCCGCCAGACATCGGCCAGGGTTTGCACGCCGGTCCGCGCCAGGCGTTGCGACAGCTTGGCGTCGAATCCCGCCGCCGCCAGCGGCAACGGGCCGAGCAGGGAGCGCAGTTTGGCCGGTTGCGCGACGACGACTTCCAGATTCAAACGTGCCAGCATTTCGGCGGCCGCCGGCGACGGCGCCAAGGCCAGATGGGCGCGATGGCCGATGCCGGCCAGGGTTTGGCGCAGTTGTTCGCTTAGTGATTCGGCGCCGCCGAACAAACGCAAGCAGCTCGATACTTCCAGCAGCAGGGCTTGCGGCAGGTCGCGGCTGACCCACGGGCTGAAGTCCAACGCGGCATCGGCCAGAAGGTCTAGCGCGATGTGCTCCAATTGCGGGTCGCGGTTTTGTATCTGCAAACCGGGGCAGAGCGCCAGCGCGGCGGCGGGCGTCATGCCGCGTTCGACGCCGGCTAGCCGGGCCGGTGGCGAAACCGCGTACAGCGAGGGCCGGCCCTTGACGGTTTCCTGCAGTGCGCAAGCTAGTCTTGAATCCAGGCCGGCGGCAGTCAAGGCCAGGTCGGGGAAATAGGCGCACACCCAGAGTTTGGGTCGATGGGCGGCGGGCGCGACTTCGCTGTGCCGGGGCGGTAAATATCTGGGTGCTAGGGCGCGGGCGGTGGCGGCCATCAGATTGCCAACAGCAAATCCAGTTGGCGCAGACTGCCGCGCGCCTTGGCTATCCGCAGTCGCAAGCCGCCGCTTTCGCGCCGTAAGGCTAGTTGCAATGCGGCGTGGCGGGCTTGCGCGGCGTGACCGACCGCGAACAGCACCGCCAGCGCGTTACCGGCCTCGGCGGCTAATTGTAAGCGGCGGGTTTGGTGCGCGGCCAGCGGCCGTTTGGGCCAGGCCAAGGCCATGCCGCAGCCGCCGCTACGGAGTAGGACTTCCAAGGCCCACGGCAGATCGGCGGCTTCGGGGCAGGCGACGACCAGCAATTGCCCGAGCTCGACGCCGGCCTGCTGCAAGCCCGGTGCGTAAGCTTGGTAGGGCGGCGCCAACCAGACGATACGCCGGCCTTGTCGGCTCAGCGAGGCCATCGCCGGCAGCAGCAACGGCAATTCGCCGACGCCGACCTGGGGCAGCTGCCAATGCATTAACGCGCCGCTCGGCCAGCCGCCGCCGGGCAACAGCGCGTCCAATTCGGCAAAACCGGTGGCGATGCCGTTGGCCGAGTCGGTTTGCAGGCCGCGCCAGATTTGGTCTTGGCCGCGCAGTAGTTGTTCCAGTACCGGCTTCATGGCAAGTCGCGGCGGATCACGCCGACGACCACGCCTTCGATGCTCAGCGTGTCGCGTTCCAGATCGACGGTCAGTACCGCGAAATCGGGGTTGGCCGGCTCCAAAAAGGCTTTATTGCCGTCCAGGCGCAGGCGTTTGACGGTGGCTTCGTCGCCGATGCGGGCGACGACGATTTGGCCGTTGTCGGCAGTCGGCGTCCGTCGCACCGCCAGCAGGTCGCCGTCGAGGATGCCGGCGTCGCGCATGCTCATACCGTGTACCCGCAACAGGTAGTCGGCGCGGTCGCGAAACAGCTCCGGGCCGAGCCGGCAATAGTCTTCGATATGCTCCTCGGCCAGTATCGGTTTACCGGCGGCGACTCTGCCCACCAGCGGCAGGCCGGCTTCGGCGGCAGGTTTTAACAAACGAATGCCGCGCGACGCCGACGGCACCAGTTCGATCGCGCCCTTGCGCGCCAGGGCCTGTAAGTGGCCGCGTATGCTATTGGTCGAGCGCACGCCGAACGCGGCGGCGATCTCGGCGATGGTCGGCGGAAAGCCGTCCTCGCCGAGGCGGCGCTCGATGAAGTCGAGGATGGTTTGCTGGCGGTCGGTTAATGGTTTCATGCTGTTTTTATATACACTGCTTTTATAAGCAGTATAGTGGTTTTTTATCAGCGGATTCAAGTCGGCAAATCGGGTTAGCGGGGGCGATCGGGATTGGCCGGTATGCTCGAGCCGAGAGCCGAGTCGCGGCGGGAAAACGTTTTGGTAGATGCGGATTTCCGGGCGTTTACGCCGGCGTTGTCCAGTTGAGCGGCGACTGCCGGCCCGAGGCACCCATGTCGGGCCGGCGACTTTAAAAGCATAGAGTGGTTGGGGAAATCGGCGCTAAAGGCTAAGCTTATGTAAACCGGCAAATCGCGCCCATTTATTTCTCCAACCGTTTTATTGCATGTTTTGTCCGAATAGAAGCCCAAAAAGCCGTACCCTGTTGATGCTGCGCTATTTGGCGATTTTATTGGCTTTGCAAATCGTCGTCGCGTTGGCGCCGTTGCCGGATGGCTGGAAGGGAATCGCCAATTACGCGCCGCTGCATACGCTGTTGGAAACCTTATCCATCGTCGTGTCGGCGCTGGTGTTCGCGGTCGGCTGGAGCGTTTACCAGCGCGAGCGCTCCGGCAATTTGATGTTGCTGGCGTGTTGTTTTGCCGGTGTCGCGCTGTTGGACGTGCTGCATACCTTGTCGTATCAGGGCATGCCCGATTTTGTGACGCCGAGCGATCCGCAAAAGGCGATCGATTTTTGGCTGGCGGCGCGCGGCTTGGCCGCGCTGGCCTTATGCTCGGTCACCGTTTTACCGAATTGGGACTTACAACGAACCAACGGGCGTTGGTGGATGTTGGCCGGCGTGCTCGCCGCGGTGGCCGGGGCGGCTTGGGTAGTGCTGTTCCACGCCGATTGGGTACCGGAAACTTTCGTGCCTGGCGTCGGCCTGACTGGGTTCAAGCGGATCAGCGAATACGGTTTGATAGCGGTTTATCTGGCGCTGGCCTTGGGTTTGTACCGGCGCGGCCTGTATCCGCAGAGTTACGACGTGCAGGGCTTGGCCGGCGCGGCCGTGGTGATGGCGCTCAGCGAAATTTTCTTCACGCTGTATGCCGACGTGACCGACATCTTCAACTTATTCGGCCACCTCTATAAAACCGTTGCCTACGGCATGATTTATCGCGCGGTTTTCATGAATTGCGTCGAAATTCCCTACCACCGTCTTTATCAATCCAAGCAAGCCCTGGCGGCCAGCGAAGCCAAGTTCCACGCCATCATCGACGCATCGCCGATTGCATATTTGTTATACGACGGTCGGAACCATATTGCTTACTTGAATCCGGCTTTCGTCGAAACCTTCGGTTACAGCCGAACTGAGTTGCTGGAATGGGAAGATTGGTGGCGGAAGGCGTTTCCGGATGCCGAATACCGGCGGATGGTCCGGAGCGATTGGGAAGAACGTGCCCAGTTGGTTCTGAGTGGCGGTCACGGGTTTCCGTCGATGGAACTGGACGTCGTCTGCAAAAACGGCGCTAAAAAAATCGTGTTAGTCAATTTGGTGGCATTGAGCGCGGATCTGGCCGGGCATCAGGTCGTCATATTGTCCGACATCACCGAGCGCGTGCGGGCGCTCGACGTGATCTGGAAACAAGCCCATTTGGATCCGTTGACCGAATTGCCCAACCGCAGTCTGTTTTTGAGCAAATTGGCGCAAGAGTCGGCGGCGGCCGCCAAATCGGGTTTGCGGATGGCCTTGTTGTTTATCGATTTGGACCGGTTTAAGGACGTCAACGACACGCTGGGCCATTTCATGGGCGATATTTTGTTGCGGGAAGCCGCGCGGCGCCTGCGGCAAGCCTTGCCCGAGGCGTTGACGCTGTCCCGCATCGGCGGCGACGAATTTACCGTGATCATTGGCGGTATGAAGGAAAAACCGGAGGTCGAGGCGATTGCCCGGATCGTGTTGCGCGGTCTGGCCGAACCGTTTCGTTTGGGCGACGACACCGTCTATTTGTCGGCCAGTATCGGGATTGCGTTTTATCCGGACGATGCCAGGAAAAGCGACGAGTTGTTGAAAAATGCCGATCAGGCGCTTTACGAAGCCAAAAAGCGCGGCCGGGACCGTTTCAGTTATTTCACCAGCGAATTGCAGCAACGCGCCCAAGTACGCTTGCGCTTATTGAGCGAATTGCACGCGGCCTTGCGCAAAGACCAATTCGAGGTTTACTACCAACCTATCGTCGATATGGCGACGCTAAAAATCGTCAAGGCGGAAGCCTTGTTGCGCTGGCGTCATCCGGCGTTGGGGATGGTGAGCCCGGCCGAATTCATCCCGCTGGCCGAGGAAACCGGCTTGATTGTGGACATCGGCGAATGGGTGTTCGACACCGTGTTGCAACAAGCGGCGATCTGGCGAAGGCTTTACGATCCCGAGTTTCAAGTCAGCATCAACAAATCGCCGGTTCAGTTTCTCAGTGCCCGTTACGATTACAAGCGCTGGCCGGAAGATTTAGCGCGGATGGGCATCAGCGGCGCGGCGATGGTCGTCGAAATCACCGAAAGCCTTTTGCTCGACGCCAACGATATCGTGCGCGAACAGCTGCAAGCGTTTCATGCCGCCGGCATTCAGGTGGCCTTGGACGATTTCGGTACCGGCTACTCGTCCTTGACCTATTTGAAGAAATTCGACATCGACTATATCAAGATCGATCAAGCCTTCGTCCGAACCTTGCCCGTGAATGCCAGCGACATGGCGGTTTGCGAGGCCATCGTCGCGATGGCGCATAAATTGGGGATACTGGTGGTCGCGGAAGGCATAGAAACCGGCGAGCAGCTGGCGCTGTTGCAAAAAATCGGCTGCGATTTCGGTCAAGGTTACCACTTCGCCAAGCCGATGCCGGCCAACGGTCTGACGGCGATATTCGAAAAAGCGCCGGGCGAACCGAGCAACTTCGCGGATGCGGCAGGCGTTGCATGGCTAGAGCAAACCGCTGCCGGCGAATGTGATCGCGAGCCATGAGGGTGCGTTAATGGCCCTGGCTCGACGAGAACAGTGAAGCAGCTGGATTGCAGCCGGCGGCGGCGCGGGCCGGAATTGAATGGCGTGCGCCTAGATCGGAGCAGGTTCCCAGGACTGGCCGAAGCGCGTGACGCGATTGCGGCCGTTGGCTTTGGATGAGTATAGCGCGCTGTCGGCCGCCTCGATCAATTCGCCGCCGGATTGGGCATCCTCGGGATAGCTGGCGACACCGAAGGAGGCGGTCAGCGCTATCGGCGTGCTTTTCCAGGCCACGCGTTGCTCGGCCAGGCATTGTCTCAGGTACTCGGCGCGCTCGCGGGCCACTTCGACGGGCGTGTCGGGCATCAACAATAAAAACTCTTCGCCGCCGTAACGGCAGATGATGTCGCTAGATCTGGCGTGTTGCCGCATCAGATCGGCCAGATGTTTTAACGCGGCATCGCCGCCGGGATGGCCGTAACGGTCGTTGACCGATTTGAAAAAATCCAGATCGGCAATCACCGCGCTGACCGGATAGCCGTGCCGGGCGGCCAGCGCGATGGTCCGGTCCAGGTTTTCGGCTAAAAACAAACGATTGTAAAGCCCGGTCAGCGCATCGTGTAGGGCTTGGTCGCGCAGCCGCGTTTGCAAGGCCTCGATTTCCCGCTCCGCTCCGAGCCGCTCGGTAATGTCCGCCCAAACCGCGATCAGCGCCGGACGGCCGCCAATATCCAGCGGCGCCTTCCCCGACATTTCGACGTTGATGATCCGACCATCCTTGCGCACGGCCCGAGTCGTAAAGGTCAGTTGCTGGAATTCCCCGTTCAATGCGCGGCGAATCACGTCCAAAACCTGGGGCAAGTCTTCGGCCGGGGTAATGTCGGCCGGACCGAGTTTCAGAATTTCCTCGACGCTATAGCCCAGAATTTCGGCGAACTTCGGGTTGGCGTAGTGAAAGCGTTGATCGATCGTCATTGAAATGCCGACCAGGGATTGATCGAGCACGCAGTGAAATTTTTGTTCCGCTTCGCTCAGCGCGCGGTTGATGGCCCGGTTTTCTGCCAGCGCTGCTTCCAATTCCTGAGTGCGGCGCCGCACCAAGTCTTCCAGCATCACCGTTGCCTGGACTTGATCGAAATAGGAGTTTCCCAAATCGCCGCTGTGTTCGACCCGGTCCATCAGGACTTGGACGACTTTGTTCAAGCGGGCGATTTCAGCCTGCAAAGCCGGGAGGCTGGGATTGGCGTTTGGGTCAGTCATGTTCGGATGCGGTAGCCGGAGCGCCGATCGCCACGGCCGCGAAGGTTTGGTTGATGTGGATACCGCGAAACTGTTCGCCGTAGGTGTGAAAGCCGACCACGCGGTTGTCGGTCATCAAGCGGTTCAAGTCATCGAGCTGATCGGCGGCGGCAACTTCCAGTTTTCGCAGGATGCAATCGCAGCCGAGCGTCACCAGCGGCTGGCCGATGACTTGACGGACGCGACCGAAGGCCGCCGCCAAATTTTCCAGCAAGTTTTCGCCTTGAGCGATGCGCAACACCAAGCCTTCCTCGATCGCGCAGTAAAAGGTCAAGCTGCGGTCCGGATTGGCGCGTTGCAGGCCGCGCACGTAATAACTGCCGTCGATCTTGACGACGACCGGATATGCGGCGAACAACGCCGGCGTGAGTTGGTCCAGCGGATAGCCGATCAGTCGCGCGTACTCTTCGGCGGCCGGCAGACCGTTGATTTCGTGGACGGTGCGTCGGCCGATGTCGGCGGCGGTGACCACCATCCTGTGCTCGGACGGTAAGAAGTGTTGAGTCCGGTAAGCGTACACCGGCAGCGTGGTGCTGATTAACAGCATGACCGCGTGGTTCGGGTGGAACGCACCTCCCCAATAAACCCACGTATCCTGAAACCTCAAACCGTCGCCGGCCGAACCGCCGACCAGCGGAATGTTGCCGAGCATCCGTTGAATGTCCAGGGCGACCGGTTCTTCTTTCAAAGACAGACCGTCTATCAATAAAAAACCGAAACTGTTGGACGAACAGGCGTACGGTGCCAAATCCAATAGCGCGTTCAACCGAGATTGGGCGAAGTCCTTGGTTTGCTCGGCGGACAGACTCCGTAAGTCGCCGAGCAGGCCGCCGACGGCGCTGCACACCGATGCAGAGAAGCCGACGCCGACCAGACTGCGTTCGCAAAGCCCGGCTGGTCCGATTTCGCCGGCCGTCGTGCAACCGACGACCGGCAGGTCCTTAAACGCCAACGATAATGCGGCTGCCAGCGCCGTTAGGTCGTAATCGGCCGAACAAAAAAATATCACGGCGGCCAGCCGTTCCTGAACCAGGCCGGCATGTAGCTCGTTGACCGCCGTTGTCGGGTCGACGGCACTCGAATGGGCGATACGAATAGGCATGGCTGGGCTGGGCATGGAGCGATTTCGTGTGTCTGTGATGGCTTACAAGCGAATTTTATCGTATCGCCGCCGACGAAGCTCGATACAGCTATCGAGAGGGCGACGGCTGTCGTAAAAGACCTTGAAATTTTGGGCCGTAAGTCCGTTTATCGGCTAAGGCGAATTCCAGTATAACGTTGCGCATTCCGGTCGCCGTAACCGAATGGATAGTCGGAGAAGAGGTTTTTTGGAACTTGCCGTTCCCGAGATCCAGTTGCGGCACGGCGGGGGCGTGCGGACTGGCGCGTTGACGCAGGCGCCAAGTCAAGAGGTCGACCAAGGGCGCTACAACACCGTGGCTGAAGCAGCGCTCCGAATTGGTAGTCGTTAACGGTTTTTGGGTGGGGTTTTAGCCAAACTAACGCCATCGTTAACGACAAAGAGGTGACGCTGATGTGTGGAAAATTCGGTGGCAACGAAGTGGAAAGCCTGCAAAACATGATGTCGATGGCCGTACATCTGGTCATCGCCGATACCTTCGATTTGGATGTGGACGACGTTTCTTTGGATAGCGATCTACAAAACGATCTGGGTATGGATGCCGACTTGCGGGATAAGCTGGATAGCTCGATCATGGAAATGTTTAACCAACTTCATCTGGACTTCAGCCGTATCAAAACGGTGGCTGACGTGGTAAAGCAAGTTGTCACGCTACATTGAGTTCGCTGCTAGTTCGTAAAAAAGCCGGGGAACCCCGGCTTTTTTGGGGCAGAAAATGGCCGGCGATGGTTCCAAGATGTATCTCAGACGGGCAGGCTTTTGACAATATCCAGTACCGCTTGCGCGTGTCCATCCGGGCTAACGCCGTACATGGCTTCGAGCAACTTGCCGTCCTTGCCGATAATGAAGGTCGAGCGGACGATCTTCCACTTTTTGATGCCGTCTTTTTCGACTTCCTGCCAGGTACCGTAACTGTCGCACAGCGCACCGTCGGTATCGGCCAATAATTGCACGTTCAGCCCGTATTTGGCGATGAAGGCCCGGTGGCTCTCGCAGTCGTCCTTACTGACGCCGACGATGACGGTATTAGCCGCCGCAAACTCGGCGGCAAGCGCGGTGAAGTCGTTGGCTTCTATCGAGCAGCCAGGCGTATCGTCCTTGGGGTAAAAATACAGCACCACAGTCTTTTCGCCCTGGTAATCCGACAGATAGATCATTTTATTGTCTTGATTTACGGCACGGAAAAACGGCGCTTCCTGGTTTTTTTCTAATAATTGCGACATGGGTTTTCTCCTGTTGTACGGGGCGAATTCGAACTGGCGGATTGGATTGGTCCGGCTATCGGGACCAACGCCGGCCGCGCCGGCCGGAAAGCCAATCCCGGCGACCCGCGGCTGGCGTCGATTATGGACCAAGCGCCGGACGAGCTTCTACCACAAAATTGCTGGGACTAAGTGCCGCGGTTGTTTGCCGGCCAAAGGCTAAGCCGCGCCGAGCACGCCGGCCGCTAAGCCCAAAGTTCGTCCACTTGTCCGTCGTGGCCGCAAAATACCGCACCAGTCAAGCCGTTGAATATGCCGTGTTCGACGATACCGGGAATGCCGTTCAGCCGTTCGTTCAGGGTTTTGGCGTCCAGCGTGGAATCGAACACCACATCCAACACCAGGCTGCCGTATGAGGTGACGACCAAGCCGTCGCCGTTGGCGGTTTGCCGCAAGCTACCGTGCCCGCCGATCGCCGCCACGCTGCGTTGTACCAGCTTCCAGGCGAACGGCATCACTTCGATTGGAATCGGAAAGTTCTCGCCGATGCGTTTGACGCGCTTGCTGGCGTCGATCAATACCAGAAACGAATCGCAGGCCTTGGCCAGCAACTTTTCGCGTACCAAATCGTAACCGCGGCCTTTCAATAGCGTCAGATCGGGGGCGACTTCGTCGGCACCGTCCACGTACAAGTCCAGGTGTTCCAGATGGTCGATCGCGATCAGCGGCAAATCGAGTTGACGGGCCTTGATCGTGCTGACCGTCGAACTGGCCACGGCGCTGAATTTCAGGCCTTCCTGGGTGCGGCGCCGCGCGAGTTCCTCGATGAACAGATTGGCGGTGGAGCCGGTGCCCAGGCCGACGATCATGCCGTTTTGCACGTGTTGAGCAGCATGTTGGGCGACGCGTTGTTTGTCGTTCATGGTTCTGCCTTTGGGATGGTCGAAAAACGGGGTGACGCGAAAACCGGCCGTCAAGTTCCGGGGCCGGATTATTCTTCCAGCTTATGGACTCGGGCTTCCAGCGCTTTGAATTTTTGCAGCAATTCCGGCAGTTTGGCCAGGGCCGCCAATTCTTTCCAGGCGACCTTGCGATCCTTGGCCGGACTGCCGAATACTTGGGCGCCCGGCTCGATGTCGCCGGAGATGCCGCTACGGGCCATCACGACGGCGCGGGCGCCGATTTTGACGTGATCGGCGACGCCGGTACTGCCGGCCAGGATCGCGCCGTCTTCTATCGTGCAGGAACCGGAAATGCCGGATTGTCCGCAGATGATGACGTTGCGGCCGACGATGTTGTTATGGCCGAGCTGGACCAAGTTGTCGATTTTGCTGCCGGCGCCGATTCGGGTCGGCCCCAAGGCGCCCCGGTCGATACAGGTGTTGGCGCCGATTTCGACGTGGTCCTCGATTTCGACGTGACCTACATGAGGCACCTTGACGTGTTGGTTGTCGCGGAATTTATAGCCGAATCCGTCGGCGCCGATCACCGCGCCGGCGTGAATAATCACGTGATTGCCGATGACGCTGTTGTCGTAAATCACCGCGTTGGGGTGGATATGGCAGTGTTTGCCTATCGCCACGTGATTGCCGATGCGGGCGCCGGCTTCGACGGTACTGCTGTCGCCGACGCTGCTGTTTTGACCTATCGTCGCGAACGGACCGACGTGAACGTTGTAACCCAGGGTCGCGGTGTCGGCCAGCACGGCGTGTTCGGACACCTGGCGTTTGAATACCGGCTCCGGATGCAGCAGTTTCACGGCGTTCAGAAAGCTGATTTCCGGGTCCTGGCAAACCAGCAGGGTCAGGCCGGCCGGCATTTCGGCGTCGATCAGGGCTTCGGCGATGAAGCAGGCCGAGGCCTGGGTGTCTTTCAGATGTTTCTTGTATTTGCCGTCGCTGAGGACGGTGACTTGGTGAGCTTGAGCCGACATGATGTCGGCGGCGGAATGGATGGATTGAGTGGCATCGCCGCCTTGCGCTCGAGCGTCGCAACGACTGGCCAGTTCCGTGATAAGCATGCGTTTTCCTATTTCCAAATGCCAATGATATGAGTGAAGTCGTCGGTCCAGGGTTGCAAGCCGAACGACAGCGGCAATTTCTGCCAATGCCCGAGCCGGCTTTGTTGCAGTTTTGCCAAGCGCTCGGGATGTTTCGCGATCACCACCCAGTCGGTGGCAATCACCAGAGGGACATCGGTTTCCGGCTGAAATTCCTGGAGCAGGCCGGCCAGATGCAGTTGGTTAACGTGATCGGCCAGGACTTTCTTCAGGGCCAAATGACGGTTGGTGATGTGAAATGCCAGCAAACCGTCGTCCTTCAGCTTGCTGAAGTATAGCTGCAAAGCCTCGCGGGTCAGCAAGTGGGTGGGGACCGCGTCTGAGCTAAAAGCGTCCATGATCAGCAGATCGAAGCTGGCGTCGGCTTCCTTGGCCAGCGACAAACGGGCGTCGCCGACGACCATCGCCGCCTGCTTGGCGCAACGTTCCAAGTAATGAAACCAGGTCGGGTCTTGCGCGACCGAAACCACCAGCGGGTCGATTTCGTAGAACGACCAACTTTGGCCTTCCTTGGCGTAGCAGGCCAGCGCGCCGGCGCCCAGGCCGACCGCGCCGATCCGCCAGCGCGGATTTTCGGCGTCGAATTCGGCGAACACCTGGCCGATCGGCCCGGGCCGGCTGTAGTAGGTTAGCGGCGTGGTGATTTGCGCCGGAATCAAGCGTTCGGCGCCGTGTTTGGTGGTGCCGTGGTAAAGTTCGCGGACTTTTTCCGGCTTTTGGTTTTCGTCGGGGATCACGGTATCGCGCACCGACAGCACGCCGAAAAACGTCCGTTCCTGATACAACACGTTCGATGCCATGCCGTGCAGACCCAGCGTGAACAGCAGCAGTACCGCCGTCAGCGTGCCCAGCGCCAACGGGCTGTGGCGCAACGCATAACTGATGCCGGCCAGCAGAATCAGCGCGCCGCCGATCAGGTCCAGATAGTCGAACAATTGTTCGGTCGAAAAATAGACGGCCAGCCCGGCAACCAGAATCAGTAACGGGAACAGCAGTTGCAAGGGCCAGCGGCCGTTCAACAAGCCGGGCCGCAATAGTAGCGCCGCGACGATCATGATCGGGTATTCGTAAACCGCATCGAACAAAAACGGCGCGACGAAGGTGTTGAACAAGCCGCCCAGCATGCCGGCGAAGGACATCACCAGATAAAATCGGGTCAGGAATTGGGGGTGGGGCCGGCTGCGCGCCAATTCGCCGTGGCAGACCATGACCGCCAGGAAGAATGCGATCAGGTGCAGAATCAAATCCAGCCAATAAGGCAGCGTGGCCGGATTGATAAACGAATAGGCGATGAACACCGTCAACACCGCCGGTTGCGCGGCCAGCATCCACGGCCGGATGCGCTCCGCCCAGCTACCGAATACCAGGATGAAGGACAGCAAATACAGGGTTAGTGGGACGATCCACAGCAACGGCACCGCGGCGATGTCGGTACTGATGAACTGAGTCAGACCCAGCAATAGGCTGGAAGGCACCAAGGCCAGGGCGGCCCAATGCAGTTGTTGCCAGCGGCTCGGCGGCGTCAGGGTTTCGTCGATGCTGGGCGCTTCCAGTTGGTCTTCGGATTGGTTGCGCCAATAGCCGGCCGCGCAGAACAGGATGCAGGCGCACAGCAGCAGATAGCCGCCGCTCCAGACCAGACGCTGGTTAGCCAGGCCGATGTTGGGTTCGATTAAAAACGGATAGCTCAGCAAGGCCAGCAAACTGCCGGCGTTGCTGGCGGCGTACAGATAATACGGATCGCCGCTGCTGCGATGACCGCAGCGGGAAAACCAACTTTGCAGCAACGGCGCGGTCGTCGAGATCACGAAAAACGGCAGGCCGATCGCCAGAAACAAGGTCCAGACCAACCACCAGGCCGGATTGCCGGCGGTGGGCGGGCTGGGGTTGTCCGGCAGCGCCACCGGCAGCGCGAACACGCTGAAGATCATCAAGGCGGTATGGATCTGAATCTGGCGCTGCGCGCCTTGCCGGGCCGTCAGCCAATGCGCGTAGAGGTAGCCGCAGAACAGCAGGGTTTGGTAAAACACCATGCAGGTGTTCCACACCGCAGGCGTGCCGCCGAGCAAGGGCAACAACAGTTTGCCGAACATCGGCTGCAGCACGAACATCAGCAATGCGCTGATGAATAGCGTCGCGGCGAACGCGATAACCGGCGAAATGAGGGTGGGGCGGGTGGTTTGAGGCGCTGAGTTCATCGTTATTATTGTCGGGGTTGGCCGAACCGGGCGGGCCAATGATAAAGCATTTGCGCCGGCTTGTGGCTCGCGCTTGGACTCCGCTCGACAGGAGACCCCGAGCCTGCGCGCGGCTTTTTACCCGAATTTACATTATATTGACTGGGATTTACCGATGCCGTGGGCATACTGTTGTTTACCCGTATTTAAATTTTGGCAGTTGCATGTTGTTATCAAATGAATAGGAAATTCGCTGCGATGAAACCAAATTCACGCCGGTCGATAGGCTGGTTCGAACCCTCCGCGACCGGTTTACGAATCGCGGTTTGCCTGCTGTTGTGTGTGTTACTGGTCGCCTGCGGTTCGCGGCCGTTGCCGCCCAGCCAGGTAGAGCAAGCCGAAAAACTGGAAAAAGTTTTGCTGGACGGCGGCTACCGGCCGGCGCGACGTTTCGAGATCGAAACCGGCCGCGAAGTCTGGCATCACGATGGCCGCGATTTGGACGTATCGATTACGGTACCCACCGCGCCGGGCCGTTACCCGCTGATCGTGTACCTGCCGGCCTTGGGCGAGGATGCCGGCGGCGGCCGCTTATGGCGCGAATTCTGGGCCAAAGCCGGTTACGCGGTATTTTGCATGCAGCCGGTGGCGATAGGGCAAGCCTTGCGCGAATTGAACCGGCCGCGCGGCGGACCGCGTCCCGGCACCGCCAACGATATGGGCCCGCCGGATGACGAGGACGGCGAGGCAGCGGGGATGTTCGGCGGCTGGTTTGGCGGCGGACCCGATCCGGAAGATGGTACCCAGCCCGACGACGAGGACGACAGCGATCGGCCGGAGGACAAACGCCGTCCGTCCAAGGCGGCTCGCAGCAGCGAATTACGTTATCTCGGCCACGAGTATTTCGCCGCCGAACATTTGCCCGGTCGAGTCGCCGACTTGGCCTGGGCTTACCAGCAGCTTCGAACCCGGGCCGGTTTGGGGCAGCGTCTGTACGCGGCCGCCGACGTCGATAAACTGGTGTTGGCCGGATACGATTTGGGCGCGCAAACCGTCAGCGCGGTACTCGGCGAAAATTTCGGCGTCGAGTTGCCGGGTAGGCAAGAGTTGCGGCCCGTGGCCGGGATACTCTTGAGTCCTTCGGTGGATTTGGCGACCGGCAATGTCCGTAGCCGTTTTCAACCAATTTCCTCGCCGTTGCTGGCAGTCACCGGCAGCGAGGATGACGACTCCTATGCCATCGGCGCGGCCGGTGCTCGGTTATCGGTGTGGGAGCACGCGCGGCCGGGCGGCAAGTACTTGTTAGTGCTGACCGAGGCTAGCCATCAATTGCTGGCCGGCGCCGGCATAGGCTTCGGCCGGGGCCAGCGCGGCGGTTCGGGCGGCGGACC
>NZ_LUUK01000179.1 GCF_001644025.1 Methylomonas koyamae | reverse complement strand
CGTCCTTCTCTGAGCGGAGCTGTCGTTCCCTGAGCGGAGCCGAAGGGAACCTCTCAAAAGCTCAACCAAACGATAAACCTGAACCCCGGTAACGCCGGTAAACTAACAGCCCTGACATAGACCTCACCATGCGCCGTTTCCGTATCGCATTTTCCTTCGCCGGCGAAAAGCGTCAATTCGTCGAACAGATGGCCGGTTTATTGGCCGAACATTTCAGTAAAGCCGAGATCCTTTACGATAAATATCACCGTGCCGAATTTTCCCGTAGCGATCTGGCGTTCTATTTGCCGGACCTGTACGAACAGGAAGCGGATTTGGTGGTCGCGGTGTTTTGCCCGGATTACGAAACCAAGGAATGGTGCGGCTTGGAATGGAACGCGATCTACGGCTTGATGAAAGCCCGCAAAGTCGGCGAAGTCATGTTGACCCGCTTCGATAAAGTCGAAGGCAAGGGTTTGCGAGGTTTGGCCGGGTATACCGATCTCGACGACATCAGCCCGGCCGAAGCCGCCGATTTGATTCTGGAGCGCTTGGCGCTGAACGAAGAAAAACCGGCGGATTATTACGTCAGCGGCCGGCACAAAACCAAGCCAATCAAGCCGCAAGCCGCGATTCCCAACAATCTGCCGCGCCTGCAATATTTCTTCGGTCGCGACGGCGAGCTGCAAAAAATCGCGGAGTCCCTGGCCGAAGACGCGCGCGGCTGGGGCGCGCTGATCGACGGGCCGGGCGGCATCGGCAAGACCGCGTTGGCGGTACGCGCGGCGGAATCCGTGCCGGCAGGCCGCTTCGAGCGCATCGTGTTTCTGTCCGCCAAGGAGCGGGAACTGACCGCCGACGGCCAACGCGCACTGGGCCATTTCGTGCTTCCAGGCTATCTGGAAATGTTGAATGCGATCGCCCGAGAATTGGCGCAGCCCGAATTGACCAAACTGGCCGATCTGGAACGCACCGAGGCGGTATTGCGAGTTCTGCGGGACCTGAACGTGTTGCTGGTGTTGGACAATCTGGAAACCTTGCCGGAAACCGACCGCGACCAATTGTTTACGTTCTTGAACCGCTTGCCGCGCAGTTGCAGCGCCTTGGTCACCAGCCGCCGCCGCGCCGATGCCAGCGCGGTAACGGTGCGTTTGGATAAACTGGATTGGCCGGCCGCCGAACAACTGTTGGCGGAAATAGCCCGCGATAATCGCTTGTTGAACGAAGCCGGCGGCGCGGAACGGCGCAGCCTGTACGACGAAACCGGCGGCAATCCCTTATTGATGCGCTGGCTGGCCGGCCAACTGGGCTTGGGCCGCTGCAAAACCGTGGCGGCGGCGCTGGCGTTTTTACGCGCCGCGCCGGCAAGCAACAACCCGTTGGAATTCGTGTTCGGCGACTTGCTGGATAGCTTTTCCGAAGCCGAAACCCAAGTGCTGGCGGCGTTGGCGCATTTCACGCTACCGACGACGCTCAAACTCATTGCCGAATTGGCCGAGATTAACGAGCTGGCCGCCGAACATGCCCTCGTCGCACTGGCGGCTCGCGCGCTGGTGGTGCCGGACACCGAAGAGCGCCGCTTTGTGTTGGTGCCCTTGGTCGCCGATTTTTTGCGCCGCCGCCGGCCGGAAACGGTCGCAGTCGCCGGAGGTCGGCTGGAGCAGCGCGCCTATGCGCTGATCGTCGAGAATGGCTACAACAACCATGATCGTTTCGAGAAACTCGATGCCGAGTGGCCTAGCTTGGCACCGGCCTTGCCGATACTATTGCTCGGGCCAAACGAGCGGTTGCAGACCGTTTGCAGTGCGCTTAGAGATTTTCTGGATTTCACCGGCCGTTGGGACGAATGGCTCGCATTGGAGACCGATGCCGAAGCCAAGGCATTAGCGGCAGCCGATGATTGGAGAGCCGGTTGGCGCGCTAACTACGCTGGTTGGGTGTATATGTTACGCAGCGAAGCGGAGCTCGTGTTGGTGTGCGCCGAGCGGGCCGAACGACATTGGTCGGCGGCGGAACGTTCGGGGTTAACGGTCACCCGCGAAAAATCGGTTGCGGCGCGTTTGCGAGGGTTGGCGTTTAAAATTCAGGGCCAATACGAGTCCGCGATAGCCGCGTATCGAACGGCTCTTGACCTGGATAGAAGCTTGGCGCCCGAAAGCGTGGATGTTGCGATTTGCTTAAACAGTCTAGCAAACGCGGAAAAGTCATACGGCGATCTGGACGCCGCCGAGCGCGATTACCGCGAGGCCTTGCGCATTGCGAAAAACATACCTTATCCGGAAGGCATCGCGACCTATACCGGCAATCTGGCTGCATTAGCGCTTGACCGGAACGACTGGCCGGTCGCCGAATCCTTGGCCCGCGAAGCCTTGAGCTTATCCGAAGCCCTAGGCCGCCGAGAGTTGATAGCAGCAAATTCTCGGAGTACTGCCCATGCCCTAGTTCGGCAGGGCAATGCTGAGCAAGCCTTGCCTTATGCCGAAAAGGCGGTGGAAATTTTTACCCCGCTCGGTTCCAAGAACCTTAAAGGTGCATTGGAAACTCTGGCCGAATGCCGCCGGCCGGCCGGCGAAGGCTGATTGCTCCGCTTCGCCATCGACGCCCAGGCTTTGGACCGGAACCTTCCACCTCCAAGCCTCGGCCGGGTCGGTCGAAACCGCAAACATCAATGATTGAACCCCGGCGTTGATATTCCAAAACGCAAGCGTCGCTGAATTAAGTGCAGTCTTCCATATCAAACACCCAAGCATCTCTGATGAACCGGCAGCGTTGTCCGATTGACACCGGGTCGTCTCAGTTGAACAGCGAGGTTTCTCCGATTAACACCGGCTAACCGCCGTTCAACATCGGCAATCCTCCGAATAACATCGGACGATCTCCGCCGAACACCGGGACTTGCTCGTCGAACACGCAAGCTTCTCCGGCAAACAGCGGCCAGGCTCCAATCAACACGCAACGGTGCTATTTCATCGTAAACGCGTGACTGTTCATCACGGATGCGTCGGTGTTTATCGTAGAACCTTGTCTGTCGCGCAATGAGGATTGGGTGTTTATTAAGAAAGCCCGAGTGTTCATCCAGGACGCGCGGGTGTTGACCGGGCGACGCTGGGTGTTCAACACAGACTTTTCGCTGTGCGGAACGGAACGCTCGCTGTCGAACATGGTTTGTTGCGGGTTTGGCACGGCATGCCGAGTGATGTTTCCGCGCCGGCCGGCATCGGCGCGCAAGCGCCGTGATTTGGTCACCGCAAGACGGCGATCCGATTCGATCGGGTTCTCGGCCGTAACCTTGCTATGAAAGTCACCGGACACGGTCGCCCAATTCGGTGTCGGAGCACTGTCAATCGCGGCTAAAGCCGCTCCCACGCCATTGACTTTCATTTGCCGGGGCGACACGGCAGTTCCATCAGCATTAATTGCTAGACCGCGCGATAGCGGTGTGTGCTTTTGCACGATCGGCCTGTTCGTTCGTCGTGGTGTGACGGAGGCCGGGTTCCGATGTCCCGCGCGAGCGCCGCATTCGGGCGGTTTATTCGACCAGCGGCAAAATTAAATAATCGGTCCATTTGCGTTCGCCGGCGGCTTGATCCTCGCTGGGCAGCAGGGTTTCGTTCCAGCCGCCGCCGACGGCTTTGACCAACTGTACCGAAGCGGACAAGCGCTGGCCCAGCAGTTGTACCGCGGTTTGTTGGTTGGACAGGGCGGCGGTTTGGGCGGTCATGACGTTCAAATAGCTGACCGTGCCGGCCTGATATTGGTTGTTGGTCAGTGCCAGCGCGTGTTTGGCGGCGGCGACCGCCTTGTCCTGGACTTGGGTTTCTTCGTCCAAAATCCTTAACGCGGCCAGATTGTCCTCGACTTCTTGAAAGCCGGTCAGCACGGTTTGCCGATAACCGGCGACACTGGCGTCGTAGGCATCGATCGCTTGTTTGTATTGCGCGTTCTTGGCGCCGCCGTCGAACAAGGTCAGGGCCAACCCGGCCGGACCCAGCGCCCAATAGCGGCGGGCCATTGTGAACAGATTGTCGGCGGTCGGGGATTGAAAGCCGTTGGTGGTGGCCAGATTCAAGGTTGGATAATAGGCGGCCTTGGCGACGCCGATCTGGGCGTTGGCGGCGGCGATTTTGCGTTCGGCGGCGGCGATGTCCGGCCGGCGCTCCAGCAATTCCGAGGGCAGGCTGACCGGAATGCCCGGCGGTTGCAAATTTAGCGGCGCCGGCGCCAGCGCCAGTTCCGCCGGAGTTTTGCCGATTAGTACCGCGATCGCGTGTTCCAGCTTGGCGCGCTGCACGCCCAGATCGATGGATTGGGCACGGGCGGTTTCCAGTTGGGTTTCGGCCTGGACCACGTCGGCTTTGGCGACGACGCCGACCGCGTAACGGTTTTGGGTGATTTCCAGGGTTTTGCTGTAGGCGGTGACGGTTTCGTCGAGCAGGGCTTTCTGGGCATCCAGCGTCCGCAATTGAAAGTAATTGTCGGCCAAGCTGGCTTGGCTGGACAAAATCAGCGCGTGCAAGGTGGCCGCGCTGGCCTGGGCGTTGCCGGTATTGGCTTCGATCTGGCGCCGTACCGTGCCCCACAAATCCGGTTCCCAGGCCACGCCGACCGCTTGGCCGAACAGGTTGCGCACGCCGGACACCGCGACGCTTTGGCCGGTAGCGGCCTTGAAGCGGTTGAAAGTGCCGGTCAACGTGGCGACCGGTAGTAGCGAGGATTGCGCCGATTGCACTAAGTGCTGGGCTTGCCGGTATTGGGCTTCGGCCTGCACGATGGATTGGTTGGCGCCAAGCACTTGTTCTTCCAGTCCGTTCAGTATCGGATCGTTGAAGATCTCCCACCATTTGCCGGGCAAGGCAGTGTCGCGCGGTTGAGCGGGTTTCCAGCCTTGGGCTTCCTTGAACTCGTTGGAGATATTGGCTTGCGGGCGGACGTAGTCGGGGCCGACCGTGCAGGCGGTTAAAGGCAGCGTAAACAGCAAAACGGAATGCGCGAGTCTGGGGTTAGGAAACATGACGGTGGAGATTCGGTAAAAGTCGGAAGAATGGGCGGAATCGGGCGCTGAGCGGTTGATCGGGCGGTTGGGTTCAAGCAAGGTCAGTTTATCGTGTTTTAGTCTGCGGCAAACGGGCGAGTCCGCGCCGACGTCAATGACCCGGTTTTAGGTGTATCGTTCCCGCCGGCGTTGAGCTAGCAAGCCGCATACCGGTTTATCGCGGCAGAGGTTCCGGAACGGCACTTAGCGTGCCGGCATTTGGCGCGACGGCTAATTCTACTTTGTCGGATTAGAAGAAAGACCGTCATGCCCGCCGGGAAGCGGGTATCCAGTGCCACGGATGGCGAGCTTCGATCCATCCGTGGGGTCTGGATTTCAGCAATCCCTGCCGAAATGACGAGCACTACCGAGAATCCGACAAGCTAGAACTAAGCACTTGATCGATATGGCTGGCTGGTACGCGCGGCGCGGTTTGCGGCGTGCCGACTTCGGATGCGCGGTGCTTGCTGGCATTTCAGCAAAGTCTGGTGCCGGGCTGTTGATGTGCGAGCAGTGAGTGGCAATGTGCTCACGGATTCAAATCGCCAAGTACCAATAGGCGATCAGCGCGGCGCTACCGACGCCGACGATTTTGCACTTATCCACCGGGCTTTGTTGTCCCCAAAAATACAGGAGGCTGGACTTTTTGCGCGAAACATACAGTAGCATGGCTTTAGATGCGCTTCGGTACCAAGCCGGAATCTTGCGGCCGAGCAAATACAGCGCCAATACCGCGAAGCTGACCAGAATGTAAAAGACGATGATCTGGGTTTCGTGGGTGTCGGTGTGAAAAGTGTGTTCTATGACGTGATCCAAACCCAGTTCCAAGTATTCGAACAGCAGATGGGCGAAGTGCAATACCACTTCGAGCAGATGATGGAACAAGCCGACCAGCAAGCCCCAAACCAGATCGGGCGCCGTCAACACGGTCGACAAACCGGCCGCGCCGATCAGATTGACCGCGATGCGCCGCCGATTGTGGCGTTCTATGTGCTGCCGTAGCAATTCGCTGTCGGCGTCGCTCAGGTTGACGAAGCGGGCCCCGACCGTGAACGGATATCGGTCGTCTTCGTAAGGGTTGCTGGGCTTGCAATAGGCCACTTCGCCGCAGACGTTGATCGTCGTCAGGCTGGACAGCAGCAAGATTCTCAGCATTAAACGGTCTCCGGCCAGTAGCGCTTCGTCGGTGGTGAAGGCGATCCCTCCGGTGCTGAGGTTGGCTTGCAAGGTATCGTTTTCGACGCTTTCCGAAACCGGCAAGCTTGCCAAGCCATAGGTCGGGTTCGGGTCGGTATCGAGCAGATCGCCGAAGTCGGGCGGGTTTTGCGGTTGGCCGCCGGGTATTTTTCGGTAAAACAAGTTGACCGATTCGTAGATGCGCAACGCGGTCCTGCGGTTGATCTTGTTCTGGTTGCCGGTGTTTGCGCTCATGGAATTTCTCGGTGGAGGTTGCCTGCTACAGCATAGCGAAACGCGCCGAATTGACAAATTCTTCCCGATCCGGCGCTGGTCGAGAGCGGGTAGGAGGCGGGCGTAAAGCCGTCAGCGCAAAACCGGCCGCTCTCCGGTAAAATCGGCGGGTTTTCCATTACCGAAATCTTTATGTCCGATTCCGCATACTTTAATCAGGATTGCCGCCTCTGCCCGCGTTTGGCCGCTTTTCTCGACGACGTCAAATGTCAACATCCCGATTACCACGCGCGGCCGGTGGCGCCGTTCGGCGATCCGCAAGCGCGTTTGCTGGTGGTGGGGCTGGCGCCGGGCATGCACGGCGCCAATGCCAGCGGCAGGCCGTTTACCGGCGATTATGCCGGCTTGCTGCTGTACCGGGCCTTGCACGATTTCGGTTTCAGCAACCAAGCGGAGTCGGCAAACTTGACGGACGGCTTGGTGTTGACGAACTGTCGGATCACCAATGCAGTTAAGTGTTTACCGCCGCAAAACAAGCCGACCGGCGACGAAATCAAACAATGCAATCCGTATCTGGCCGAGGAAGTGAAAACGCTGCCGGCACATTCGGTCATCCTGGCGCTGGGCAATATCGCTCATCAGGCGGTTTTGCGCGCTTACGGCTTGAAGGCCAATACCGTCAAATTCGCGCATCACGTGTGTTTTGAGTTGCCGGACGGGAATACCTTGGTCAGCTCTTACCATTGCAGCCGTTACAACGTGCAAACCAATCGCTTGAGCGTGGCGATGTTCGCCGAGGTATTTCAAACCGTCAAACGCTTGTTAGCCGAAGTGCCGTGACCGAAAGCGCCGACCTGTCCGGTTTCGACGTCAAGGCCTTCTTAAAGACCTTGACGCAACGGCCGGGCATTTATCGCATGCTCGACGCCAATGCCGAGATTATTTACATCGGCAAGGCCAAGAACCTGAAAAACCGGGTGTCGAGCTATTTTCGCGGCAACGCGGTGTCGCCCAAGCAACAGGCGATGGTTGCCAGGATCGCCGCGATCGAAGTCACCGTGACGCATACCGAGGGTGAGGCCTTGTTGCTGGAAAGCCAGCTGATCAAGCGCCACAAGCCGCGCTACAACATCAGTCTGCGCGACGATAAATCCTATCCCTATGTGTTTATCTCCAGTTTTCACGACTTCCCGCAACTGAGCTTTCATCGCGGTGCCAAGAAACGGCGCGGCCGTTATTTCGGTCCTTACCCCAGCGCCAGCGCGGTCAAGGAAACCTTGAAGCTGTTGCAAAAGATATTTCCGGTACGGCAGTGCGAGGACGCGTATTACAACGCCAGGTCGCGGCCGTGCTTGCAGTATCAGATCGAACGTTGTACCGCGCCGTGCGTGGGCTTGGTCGGCAAGGAGGCCTATGCCGCCGACGTTGAAAACACGATTTTGTTCTTGGAAGGCAAGGGCGGTTTATTAATCGACAATCTGGTCGCGAAGATGGAGGCGGCATCGGCCGAGCTTGAATTCGAAGCGGCGGCGTTTTATCGCGATCAGATTGGGCGCTTGCGCGCGGTGCTGGAAAAACAATGCGTCGAAGGCGAGAAGGGTGACGTGGACATCGTGGCCTGCGCCGCCAAGGCCGGCGCGGCCTGCGTGCAAGTGTTCTTCATCCGTGCCGGCCAGAATTTGGGCAATCGCCAATTCTTCCCGAAAATTGGCGACGACGACGGGCCCGCGGAGATTTTGCAAGCCTTCATCGCTCAGTTTTATCTGGACAAGACCGTGCCGGCGGAATTGATTGTTAGCCATCAGCCGCCGGAAGCCGAACTGCTGGCCGAGGTACTTGGCGAACAGGCTAAGCGCGCGGTGGCGATTTCGGCGAGCGTGCGCGGCGAGCGTGCCAAATGGCTGCAAATGGCGACGACTAACGCCGAATCGGCGTTGAACGTGAAACTGGCCGATCAACAAGGTCTGTTCGGCCGGTTTTTGAGTTTGCAACAGGAATTGCATTGCCCGGAAACCCCGTCCCGGCTGGAGTGCTTCGACATCAGCCATACCTTGGGCGAGCAGACCGTGGCGTCCTGCGTGGTGTTCGATCGCAATGGACCGGTCAAATCCGATTACCGCCGCTTCAATATCGAAGGCGTGACCGGCGGCGACGATTACGCGGCGATTCATCAAGCGGTGTTCCGGCGCTTTAAGCGCCAAAAGCAGGGCGAACATCCGGCGCCGGACATTTTATTCATCGACGGCGGCAAGGGGCAGGTCGGCGAGGCGGAAAAGGCTTTGGCCGAATTGCAGATAAACAATGTTATGATAGTTGGGGTAGCCAAAGGTCCGGATCGGAAAGCCGGCATGGAAAAAATCATTCTGGCGGGTCGTGATCAGCCGCTGGATGTCACGCCGGGCGCGGCGGCTTTGTTGTTGATACAACAGATTCGCGACGAGGCGCACCGGTTTGCCATCACCGGCCACCGGCAACGCCGGGGCAAAGCCAGAAACCGCTCGACGCTGGAGGATATTGCCGGTCTGGGGCCCAAGCGCCGCCAGAGTTTATTGAAACAATTCGGCGGCTTGCAGGGCGTGGTCAAGGCCAGCGTCGATGCGTTAACCAGCATAGAAGGCATTAGTCGGCACTTAGCACAGCGGATTTACGATACATTTCATCAACAAGATGACCATTAGATTCACGATACCGACTTATTTGACCTTGTTGCGGATCGCTTTGATTCCGCTGTTGGCGATCGTGTTTTATCTGCCGTGGGACTATTCCAAACTGGCGTGTACGTCAATCTTTCTGGTCGCCGGTCTGACCGATTGGCTGGATGGCTATCTGGCTAGGAAAATGGATATGCAGACCGCGTTCGGTGCCTTTTTGGACCCGGTCGCCGATAAACTGATGGTCGCATTCGTGTTGGTGTTGTTGGTACAGGCGGAGGCCAATCCGTATTTGGCGATACCTGCGGCCGTCATCATCGGCCGCGAGATTGCGATCGCCTCGCTCAGGGAATGGATGGCCGAAATCGGCCAGCGCGCCAAGGTCAAGGTGTCGCAACTCGGAAAATGGAAAACCACCGCGCAAATGGCCGCCATCAGTTTGCTGTTGTATCGCGACGACTTGTTCGGTCTGCCGATCAATAGTATGGGTTATTGGTTGCTATACTTGTCAGCCGTGTTGACATTGTGGTCGATGGTTAATTATCTGGTCGCGGCTTTCTCAACCATTAAAGAATAATGATAAACGCGGTCCCGCGACCGCGTACACCAGAGGGTAAACGGCAGGTAAAGCTGTATATAAATAAAGCATGGAACAAGAACAAGAAGAATTAGAACAAACTCCCCAAAAGCACAACGTTACGCAGGAAGAAGTATTACAAGCGGCGTTGAAATTGTTTGCCAAGAACGGGTATTTCAATACGTCGCTGACCGACTTGAAGGATGCGCTCGGCTTGAAAACCAATACCGGTATCAATCAGCATTTCAAGACCAAGCAAGCTATCGCTCAAGCCTTGCACGAGCAAATCTTCGACAGCTTGAGCATTTCGGTGGACGACATCCGTCGGCGCAACCGCAAGGCCGCCGAACAATTGCGCGAGGTCGTCGATCTGTTGTTTAAACTGACCGACGATGCGCCGGAGATCGTCCAATTCCTGTTGTTCGTCAAGAGCGAGGAGTTTTTGGCCGAGCCCAAGCCGCTGCTGGAGACCGCCGCGTTCAACAAGATCAAGCGTATCTTTCAAAACGGCGTGCGCGACGGCGAAATCCGCGCCATCGATCCTTTATTGGCCTACACTTATTTCTTCGGCATCATCAACCAAATGCTGGCCATGGTGCTGAACGGCAGTCTGCCCAAATCGGCCGAGAGTTATCTGGCGCAAGCCTGGATAACCGCGTGGGGCGCTATCGTCAAAAAATAATTTTGGTGCTATCGGCCGCGATTAGGCGGCGGAACAGGAGTCAGTGTATATGCTAAAAAACGTCAAAATCGGCATGATTGGTTTGGGTTATGTGGGATTGCCGCTGGCTGTGGAGTTTGGCCATAAATACCCGACCGTCGGTTTCGATATCAATCGCAACCGGGTCGAGGAACTGAGGTCCGGCCACGATCACACGCTGGAAGTTAGTGAAGAGGAACTGGCGCAAGCCATTCATTTGAGTTATACCGCCGATTTGTCGGACATCGCCGACTGCAATTTTTACATCGTCACGGTGCCGACGCCGATCAACGAACATAAGCAGCCCGATTTCACGCCGCTGCAAAAAGCCAGCGAAACATTGGGCAAAGTGATCAAGTCCGGCGACATCGTCATCTACGAATCCACCGTCTATCCCGGCGCGACCGAGGAAGTTTGCGTGCCGATTCTTGAGCGCGGTTCCGGTTTGACATTCAATAAGGATTTTTTTGTCGGCTACAGTCCCGAACGGATCAACCCCGGCGACAAGCAGCACCGGGTTACCAATATCCTGAAAGTGACTTCCGGTTCGACGCCGGAAGTCGCCGAAAAAGTCGATCAACTCTATAAAAGCATCATTACCGCCGGCACCCACAAAGCCAGCTGTATCAAGGTGGCCGAGGCGGCGAAAGTCATCGAGAACACCCAGCGCGACGTCAACATCGCGTTGATCAACGAGTTGGCGCTGATTTTCAACCGTTTAGGCATCGACACCGAGGAAGTTCTGATCGCGGCCGGCACCAAATGGAATTTTCTGCCGTTCCGGCCCGGCTTGGTCGGCGGGCATTGCATCGGAGTCGATCCTTATTATCTGACCCATAAGGCGCAGGCGATCGGTTACAACCCGGAAGTGATTCTGTCCGGTCGGCGCATCAACGACGGCATGGGCGTTTACGTGGTGTCGCAACTGGTTAAGCTGATGCTGAAAAAACGTTTCCACGTGCAGCAAGCCAATGTGTTGATACTCGGCTTGACTTTCAAGGAAAACTGCCCGGACATCCGCAACACCCGCGTCGTTGACATCGTCGCCGAACTGGACACCTACGGCGTCAACGTCGATATCTATGATCCATGGGTGAACCCCGACGAAGCCGTCCACGAATACGGCATTCGGCCAATAGCCCAGCCGGAAGCCGGCAAATACGAAGCCATCATCCTGGCGGTGGCCCACGACGAATTCAGAAACATGGCTATCGCCGACATTCGGGCCTTGGGCAAGCCGGACGCGGTGGTTTACGATTTGAAATATCTGTTCCCGGCCGATCAGACCGACGCGAGACTGTAAGCGATGAAAATCATGGTGACCGGCACCGCCGGATTTATAGGTAACCAACTTGCGTTTAAATTACTTGAACGAGGCGATGAGGTTATTGGCGTTGACAATCTCAACGACTATTATGACGTCAACTTGAAAATAAGTCGGCTAGCGAGAATTAAAGATCATCCAAATTTTACCGATGTGAGGCTTGATATAGCCGACCGCGCAGGTGTAGAAGGCTTGTTCGAACACCACCGGCCGCAAAGAGTGGTGAATTTGGCCGCACAGGCTGGCGTACGCTATTCGCTGCAAAATCCGCATGCCTACATGGATAGCAATATCGTCGGTTTCATCAACATCCTGGAAGGCTGCCGTCATCATGGCGTCGAGCATTTGGTCTATGCCTCCAGCAGTTCGGTGTACGGCGCCAACGAAGCCATGCCGTTTTCGGTACACGATAACGTTGACCATCCGCTCAGCTTGTACGCTGCTTCCAAGAAGGCTAACGAGTTGATGGCGCACACCTACAGCAATCTCTACAACTTGCCGACTACCGGACTGCGCTTTTTTACCGTCTACGGCCCGTGGGGCCGTCCGGACATGGCCTTGTTTTTGTTTACCAAGGCGATATTAGCCGGCGAAAAAATCGACGTGTTCAACTACGGCAAGCACCGCCGCGATTTTACCTATATCGACGACATCGTCGAAGGCGTGATTCGGACGCTGGATCATACCGCCGAGCCCAATCCGGACTGGAGCGGCGCCAAACCCGATCCCGGCACCAGTCGCGCGCCGTGGCGGGTCTACAATATCGGCAACCAAAGCCCGGTGGAATTGATGGCCTACATCGAAACCCTGGAGCGTTTTCTCGGTAAAACCGCCGAGAAAAACCTGTTGCCGCTGCAACCCGGCGACGTACCGGATACCTATGCCGATGTCGAAGCCTTGGTCGAGGATGTTGGCTATAAGCCCAGTACCACGATACAAGAGGGCATAGAGCGTTTCGTGACCTGGTATCGCGAGTATTACCGGGTTTAAGTCTGTTATCGGCGATTGCTAAATTTGCCAGGAGCGGCTTCTGCCGCCAATGGCGTCCCGCTCGGTGCGATGGCTTTCGCACTGAGGCTTTCATCGCACATTCAACAACTCCGATTGCCGAAATTAGTGATTCAGCCGGTTAACGCTGAATCATTGGCCCGTTCCCTTCGACTCCGCTCAGGGAGCGGGTGGATGGTCCTTTTGCTCCGCTTAGGGAACAGGTACACGGTACATTTGCTTTGTTCAGGGAGCGGGTGGGCGGTACTTTTGCTTTGCTCAGGGAACGGGTGGGCGGTACTTTGCTCCGTTCAGGGAACGGGTGAGTGCTGCTCTTGCTCCGCTTAGGGAAGGTGCTGAACGATGGGTTGGTTCCGCTCAGCGAACCTGTTTGAGGCTTTTCGGCTCCGCTCCCGAGGCGTGCAGGGCGTTCCCTGAGCGGAGCCGAAGGGAACGTTTTCCGGCGGAGGAATCCATTTAAACCGCATCGTTCCGGAAAAATCAGCAACATCGTCCGTTTCCTCCCCATCTTGCTCAGCCCTTCCAAAATAAGCCCGGCAAGAAGAATTCCGCCACTACCAGAGGTTGCTGATGGATCGCGTAGACGGTGCGGCGCCCCCAAACCGGCTCGCGCAATTCTACGGCCTCGGCTAAGGCCGGCGACCAGTTCGACGCGGGCGCGCGGCTGAATTGGCGTTGCCGCCGCTCCAGATCCGGATAGGCAAAAATCACTTCTCCCAGAGGCCGGTTACCCAAGTGGGACAGATTGCGATGCGCAATTTCTATGGTGCGTTCCGGCAAAATCGTCCGCGCCAATACCAACGGTCGGCCGGCGGCATGCAGCATCACCTCTCTGACCAATTGATAACGTGCGGTCGGCAGGCCGAGCAAACGGCATTCGTCGATGAAGGCCGGCCGCCAGCGGTTGAACAACACCGAAACCCCAAAATCCTGCCCGTAAATCCCGCGCAGACGTTTGGTCAACGAGTCGGTTTCGTCGAGCCAGGACTGCAAATCGATAGGGAGACGGTGTTGATCGGCGGATTTCCGCGCTAGCCACAGCGGTGCTTTGACGAACAAACGACTGTTATTGGCCAACGGTGGCCTCTTGAACTAATGCGATGTGGGCAATCATGCGGATGGAAAGTGCGACGGTGGTCGAAAAGCGTATTTTAACACCGCCGACGCGGCGTTCTCGGTTGAATCCGGAATGATAGGTTCTTCATGTGTCATATGCCTCGGGGCTGCGGCATATGACACAGTTTTGAACTGGCCGACCTTGCCGCTGGCCGAAGATTCGTGGCGTTTAACGGCGGCCCGCGAATTGCTTACCCTCTAGTCCAGTCCCGTTTGCGGTCAATTCCAAGTTCAGATTATGAGCAGCATAGCGGTCGATGTCGGCGATTTGTTTCGCGATCATCGGCAATCCTTGATTCACTCAATCTTCTCGATCGTCGGTTGCCCGCAGACCGCCGAGGACTTGGCGCAGGAAGCGTATTTGAAGTTGCTCCAGACCGCGCAATCCCAGGATATTCATTTTCCCAGGCCGTTTTTGTACCAGATCGGCCGTAATCTGGCCTTGGACCATCTGCGCAAGCAGCAGGTGCGCCAAGCCGGCGTCGAGCGCGACCGCGATGACGATGGCGAGGACGACCTGCTGGCGCGATTGCCGGCCGGCGCGCCAACGCCGGACCGGCAAGTCGAAGACCAGCAACAGGTCGCGTTATTGATGAAAGCGCTGGAGGGCCTGTCGGAACGGCGCCGGCAAATTCTGGTGATGCACAAGTTCCACCACTGGCCCTACGAACGCATTGCCCGGCATTTCGGTATTTCCCGCAGCGCGGTCGAGAAAAACGTCCAGGTTGCGTTAGCGCATTTGTTGGCCGCGCAAATGAACGGTACCGACTGAGCCGTGCATGCATGCCGACCCGCTAAGCTGATACTATCCGTCGTCACTTCCGCCCAATCGTCGATGTCCACCGCAACCGATTCTTCATTTCCACCCGAGCTGTCCGCCCTTGACCGCGAGGCCTTGGCCTGGCTGACTCGCCTGAGCGGCGAACCGGCCGACGCCAGCGCGCGCCGGGATTTTGCTGATTGGTTGCAGCTATCGCCGGAACACCGGCAGGCTTACGAACGCGCCGAAGCGCTGTGGCACTCGTCGGCCTTGACCGTCGCGCTAGGGCAGTACGCGGCGATTCCGTTGCCGATGCCGGTCAAGCGCTTTACGGCCGGTTGGGCGGCCGCGGCCGGTGTGATGCTGACCTGCGGCTGGCTGGCGTTCGCCGCCGGCTGGATAGACGTACTGCGCGCGGATGTTGCCACCGCGGCCGGCAAACAGCGCCGGGAAATACTCTCCGACGGTTCCGCGCTGATTTTAAATACCGACAGCGCGGTGACGCTCGACTACACCGACGGCCGGCGCGGCGTGACCTTGTTGAAAGGGGAGGCATATTTCGAAGTACAACCGGACAAAGCCCGGCCCTTCGTGGTGCGCGCCGAGCAAGGCACGGTCAGTGTGGTTGGAACCCGTTTCAGCGTGCGCGACGGCGCGACCACGTCGGTCGACGTCGAAAGCGGCGTGGTCGTTTGCAGCGCCGAACGCGGCGAAAGCCGGACCGTACGGGCCGGTCAGCATAGCGACATTTCGGCGGCCGGCGTATCGGAACCGGCGGCCAGCGATGCGGAGCAACGCTTTGCCTGGCTGAAGGGGCGCTTGATTTTCAAGGATAAATCGCTCGCCGATGTCATCGCCGAACTGGACCGCTACCATCCTGGTGCCATCGTCGTCGCCGACGCCGACCTCGGGCAAATCCGGATCACCGGCAACTACAAATTACAGGACACCGCCGCGCTGGTCCGGACGCTGGCCGACATCGCCGGCGCCAAAGTCTACGGTTTGGACGGGTACCTGACGGTGTTAAAACGCTAAGGCATAGGCTGTCCCGCCAAAAATCGTATTTGCCCGGAGCATGCGTCTTCGCATGGTCATTCGGCTCGGTCCTCGGCATTTGGGCTTCTCCCGACCGAGCCGAACTGTGCCTTCGGCAAAAGCGGCAAAAATATTTTATCTGGCAAGTGTGTGATCCGCTTTCCGGTACGTCTCGGTAACCATGCGCCGAATTGGCGCCGTCTACGTTACCAACGATACCGGAGAGATCATGATCGAAAAGTCCACTGAAATCCGCCATTCTCAAGGTTCGCGCGGCTTGAGCGCGGCCATCGCGCTGACCCTCGGCGGCATGTTGACGCTATCGCCGTTTCAATCCGGCCATACCGAACCGGCCAGCCAAACCGACGCCGTCCGCCATTTCCAGATCCCCGCGCAAGCGCTGGAAGACGCGCTGAACGCATTCATCGAGGCCAGCGACTGGCAAGTGGGTTTTCCGGCAGGTTTGGCGAAAAACGCGCGCTCCAATGTAGTCAATGGCGACTACTTGCCGCAACAGGCGTTGGAGATATTGTTGAGAGGGACTGGACTGAGTTATCGCTTAACCGGCCGAAATAGCGTGACCTTACAAACAGCGCCAAGCTCACGCTCCACGGATTTAACGACCATGTCCGCCGTGATGGTGTCCGGCAAAAGACAATACGACGCCACCGACCCATTCAACAAGGATTACTCGGTACCCAACACCTCATTCGCGACCAAAACCGACACGCCGATCATGGAGACGCCGCTCAACGTCCAGGTGATTCCGAAAGCGGTGTTGGATGATAATCAAGCGATAAAAATCGATCAGGCCGTCAAATACGTTAGCGGCGTGACCACCGGTCAGGCGGCGGGCGGTTTGACGGACCAAGTGACCATACGCGGCTTCTATAACTACAACTTGTTTCGCAACGGCTTTCGTATCGACGCATCCGGCCCGGAAGGCACGCGAAACATGGCGAACGTGCAAAGTCTGGAAGTACTGAAAGGCCCCGCCGCGATGTTGTACGGCCGCGTCGAGCCCGGCGGCATGCTCAATATCGTCACAAAAAAACCGCTGGATACCGCGTATTACGCGTTCCAGCAGCAATTCGGTTCGTTTGATTTGTTCCGCTCCAGCCTCGACGCCACCGGACCGGTGACCGACAATAAAGATTTGCTGTACCGAATGAACCTCGCCTTCGAAAAAAGCGGTTCGTTTCGGGAAAACGTCGATTACGACAAACTGTTCGTTGCGCCGGTACTGCAATGGAATATCAGTCCAGCTACGACCGCGCTGTTAGAGCTGGAGTACCGTAAGGAAAACAATGTGTACGATCTGCATGCCCGACCGTTAATTATCGACGGCACCAGGGCGGACGGCTCCTGGATCAATCCGCGTTTGGCGGACATTCCGCGCGAACGGAATTTGATGGAGGACAACCGCAACCATGTCGAAGACAAGCTGATCGGCTTGAATCTTACTCATAAATTTAACGACGATTGGGTATTGACCGAGCAGTTGAATATCCAGTTGTTGGATCGAGACCGCGTGGTGATGTTACCCGGCACGCTGCAAGCCGACCAGCGCACGTTGAACAGACGCTTACTCACCAGCGACTTTTTCACAAACGATAGCTATTTCACGACCACCAATTTGACCGGCCATTTCGATACCGGATTTCTAAAACACACCTTGTTGATTGGCGGCGATTATTATTTGCAAGACATCAATTCCGTCGGTTACAGCAGCACGGCCGCGAGCACCATCGACATTTACAACCCCGTCCATACCGGCAATCCGCCCATCGACCCAACGACGCGCGCCAGCCAGTCGTTTCATACCCAAACCGACTTTTACGGGATTTATCTGCAAGATCAAATCAAACTGCCTTATAACGTCCACGTCATGGGCGGATTTCGCTATCAGAATGTGGAGCAGTATGACGTGCTCGCCGGAACCGTCGGCCAGAAAGCCGATGCGGTGACGCCGCAGGTGGGGGTTCTTTGGCAACCTATTAACTGGCTGAGCCTCTATGGAAACTACGTCGAAAACTTTGGCGTCACCAATGGCAATTTAACCAGCGATAAATCGTTTTTGCCGCCGGAAACCGCGGAACAGTGGGAGGTCGGCTTTAAAACCGCATTTTTCGAAGATCGGTTGACCAGTACGGTCGCCTATTATCAATTGACCAAGCGGAACATCGCGACCACCGATTTACTCAATCCGAGCTTCGCGGTTGCGACTGGCGAAGCGCAAAGCCGAGGCGTTGAGGTGGATGTCAAAGGCGAAATTTTGCCGGGATGGAACGCTATCGCCACTTATGCATACACCGAAACCGAAGTTCTTAAAGAAAACAACCCGAATAACATCAGAGTTGGCGGCGGTTTTCGCGGCATTCCCAAACACACTTCCACGCTGTGGACGACATACGATTTCCAGCAGGAGTCTCTGCGCGGATTCAAGGTTGGGGCGGGTTTGGAGTTGGTCAGCGACAAGAAAGCCACTTTCGACAATCACGACTTTAGTTTTGCCGGTTACGGCGTCATCGATCTATTGGCGGCCTACACGCGGACGGTGGCGAAAACCAATGTCACGTTACAGCTCAACGTGACCAATTTGCTGGATAAGGAGTATGTCCACGACGGATTTGCGATGCCTTTTCAAACCCGTGCAACCTGGGGCACGCCTCGATCTTTCATGGGTTCGGTTAAGGTCGAGTTCTAATCGGGAACCGGTATAGGAGGGTGCGCGAAGCGCATGTTCACACGCCGTGTCGTATTTTTCAGTCATTGACGTTTATGAAAATCGCCATGAAACCAGCATCCGAGAATTACTCGCGAATGGCTGAGCTTGCTTCGTCGGCAGTTTCCGCCCGCCGTTTAAACGCGCTCAAAGCCCGTCGGAAACGCTGGCTGGCGTTTCATCTTTATCTCGGCTTGAGCGCGGGATTGTTGCTGGCCGTTGTCGGTCTGACCGGCGGCATCCTGGTGTTCTACCAGGAACTGCAGGAGATTTTGAACCCGGAGTTGTCGGTCGTATCCTTACCGGCCGAGGGGCGGCGCAATTTACGCCCATTGGATGACATAGTCGCGGCGGCCGAAAACGCTAAACCGGCGGGCAGCCACTTTTTTAAAGTGTACTACCCACGCAAAGCCGATATTGCCTATAAATTTTTATATTTTGTCCGGGAACAAACCCCGTCAGGCAAGGGCGACGGCTATTACATTTTCGTCGATCCTTACACCGCGCGAGTTCAGGGCTTACAACTCTGGCATCCGAAAGATCGATACTGGGGTCGGCCCTTGGTCAGTTTCATCATGCAACTGCATTGGTGTTTGCTGATGGGCAAAAGCGGCGGCACTATCGTCGCGATTCTCGGCGCATTTTCGATTATTTCGGTATTGACCGGCTTGATCGTCTGGTGGCCGCTTACCGGCAAATTCAGACAAGCACTGACATTTAAAGCCAAGGTGGGCTCGGTCAGGTTTAACTTCGATCTGCATAAAACCGCCGGCTTCTATTTCAGCATCGTGTTATTGCCGGTATTGTTTTCCGGTATTTACATGACCCTGCCTGAGCGAGTAGACGTAGTAGTCAAGCCGTTCTCGACGATGACCCGGCCCAATGCCTACAGCGGTATTCCGGAAACCATAGATAGTGCCACTCCGGTTGAGGGACAAGTGGCGATAAGCTCGTCGCGGGTGGAAGCGATCGTGCAGAAAAGCTACCCTGGCGGCCGGCTGTGGATGTTGAATGCCCCCAAAGACAGAACCGACGTGTTCAGGGTCATGAAGCGCGATGTCGACGAATTAAGCCGCTTTGTCGGCTATCGGGAGATTGCCGTCGATCAATACAGCGGCGAAGTTCTGAAAGTCTACGATTCCGGCACCGGCTCCAACGCCGACGTTTTCTACGATTGGCAATGGCCCTTGCATAGCGGCCATGCCTTCGGTTGGCCGGGGCGGATTCTGGTGTTGTCGAGCGGTTTGGCTTGTCCGGTATTATTCGTTACCGGCGTGATACGCTGGCGCCAAAAACGGCGGGCCAAGCGAACTTTGCGCGCGATGGGTTCGGTAACGTCGGGCCGATGAATGCGGTTTTGATTGGTCCGAGCATCGAAGCGATTTAGCGTGTGGCCAGTCTTCCGTCGCTTGCGTAACTCGTCGACCGCCACCAAAACCGACACGCCGGTCATGGAAACGCCGTTTTCGATACAAGTCGTCCCTAAGCAGGTGTTGGAAGACCGGCAGTCGGTCAGATTGGATAAAGCCCTTGAGAACGTCAGCGGCGTGATTCCGGCCGGCGGCGTCGGCGCGGCCTACGGCCAGCAAAACGGTTGGGTGATTCGCGGCTTCGTGACCCAGGATTACTACCGGGACGGCATGCGGGTGCCCAGCATCCGTATTGCCGACGGTTTTCGCGAGTTGGCGAATATCCAAAAAGTGGAGGTGTTAAAAGGGCCGGCGTCGATTCTGTACGGGCGGATGGAGCCCGGCGGCATCGTTAATCTAGTCACCAAAAAAACCTTGGACGAACCGCATACCGCCGTCGCGCAGCAGTTTGGTTCCTACGGCTTTTATCGCACTACAATCGATTCGACCGGGCCGATCACCGACGACAAGTCGCTGTTATACAGGGTCAATCTGGCCTACGAGAACAGCGGTTCGTATCGCGATTTTGTCGAACACGAGCGGGTGTTTCTGGCGCCGAATCTACGTTGGAATATTTCCGATCGAACCAGTTTGGATCTACATCTGGAATACCAGCGCAGCAACAATGCCACCGACTACGGATTTCTGGCTCCGAATAACAATAATCGACCGTTCGCGTTGCGAAATTCCTTGAACTTGTCCGGACCCAATAACAATCTGGATTCGGAACGCATCAGTTTTGGGTTCGACCGGTCGCACGCTTTTAACGACCATTGGAAAATCAATCACCGTTTCGACATCTCGTATTTGCCGCTCAGCGATTTGAATCCGCAGTTCGTGCCGATCGGCAGCCGCCAAGGACGTACACTTTGCCGATCCTAATCGGCCGTTACAGTCGTATACGCCGGTGTCCAACGCCGAAACCGCCGTCAAACCCCGCTTCGGCATTGTCTGGCAACCGTTCAACGAGTTGAGCGTCTACGGCAATTACGTCGAGAACTTCGGTTTGAGCCAAGGCCACAATGCCAATCAGCAACCCTTGCCGGCCTTGACCGCGCAACAATACGAAGCCGGCGTCAAAACCGAATGGTTCGACGGCAAACTGACCGGATCGTTGGCCTGGTTCGAGATTACCAAGCAAAACCTGCCGATACCGGATACCAGTCCGCTGGGCTTGTTGAACGGCGCGATGGTGGCAATCGGCGAAGTCCGCAGTCGCGGCGTGGAACTGGATCTGGCCGGCGAGATATTGCCGGGTTGGCGGGTGATCGGCAATTACGCTTACGTCGATGCCCGAGTCATCAACGACAGCGACAGCTCAGGCGGTACCGGCAACGTAGGCCACCGCTTACCCAACGTGCCGCGCAACGCCGCCTCGCTTTGGAATACCTACGAATTGCAGGACACGGCTCTGCGCGGCTTGAAATTCGGCGCGGGCGTGGTGATGCGGGATCAGCGCGAAGGTGATTTGACCAATGATATTCAATTGCCGGGTTACGCGACCGTGGACTTGATGGCCAGCTAGGGCTTCAAAGTCGGAAAAACCAAGTTGACCACCCAAATCAACGTCTACAACATATTGGACAAGGGCTATTACGAAAGTACCAATGGCGCTTTATCGCTGGTGCCTATTGGTTACGGCATCATGCCAGGCGCGCCGACGACGGTGATGGGCATGGTCAAGGTGGAGTTTTAAACCACCACCCCGCCGGCCTGATACGTTTGTGTTTGGCGCAAGGAGCAAGCTATATAGTGTCGAAGTCGCTCTTTTATTCAGATTTAAGCAACGCCGTCATGCCCGCCGGGATGCGGGCATCCAGTGCCATGGATGGCAAGCTTCGATCCGTCAGTGGAGTCTGGATTTTTCGGCAATCCCTGCCGAAATGACGAGCACTACCGAGAATCTGACAAGCTAGAATTAACCACTACCGGTTTCTCCTCTAGGCGCAATGCAGCTCTTTCCCATAGAATACGCGTGGTAATTTAACCGAAGGGGCGATGGCCCTCCGTAACGCGTGCCGGGAGGCGGGATGAACGAAGACGATTGCTTGGGTTTTTTCGCCGCGCAGAGCGAGGCGTTTGCCGATACATTGGCGGCGCGGCGCGGCCGCCCGGATTTGATCGACGGCCTATTGTCCCAGGCCTTCAGTAGCTTTGACGGTAACGTCGCCGAAGAAACCGAAGGCCATCCGCCCATCGCTTGCGACAAGGGCTGCGCCACCTGTTGCACGTTGCGGGTCACCGCGACCGCGCCGGAGGTATTGTTGATCGCACGCTACATTCGCTGGACCGCGAGCCAGAACAGCGAATTAGGTCTGGCCGATCTGCTCGCCAAGGCCGATCGTCAAACCGCCGGATTGGACGAAGCGGCGCGGGTTAAGTTGCGGCGGGCTTGCCCGTTCATTCGGCGCGGTGCTTGCGCGATTTATCAAGTGCGGCCATTGGCCTGTCGCGGACACGCTTCCTACGACCGGCAAGCTTGCGTCGATGCATTTGCCGGTCGCGCCGATCGGGTGCCGATTTCCGAGCCGCACCGCACTTTCCGCGGTTTGATTCAAAACGCGATGCAATCGGCGTTGCGCGATGCCGGTTACGCCTGGGAGTTATACGAGTTGAACCGCGCGGTGATGATGGCGCTGGGTGATGCGGATAGCCAAGCGGCGTGGCTGGTGGGTGAAGACGTATTTTTTCCGGCCGCGACTGGCGACGTGGGGCGCGAGGAAATGGCGCGCACTTTCGATACGCTGAAGTTGCTGGCCTGAGTCTGGCCTGTTGGGCGCTAGTTACGATCGCTCGGCGCCGGCCGATGCCGGCGGCAGCGGATTTAAAGCGGCGTGGGAGTTGGCGACTATACCTTTTGTATTTCAGATTGAGGCCCATCCGCTCCGTCAACCTCGGGGTGCGGGAAAAGACTCTGAAACTTGAAGTGCGATGACGACAGTACGGTGTTACTTACGAATACAACGAGATTCCCCAATGAATGCCCTTGATGAATCCTTAACTGAAGCGCACATCGCCGATTTGGTGCGGCGTTTTTACGGAAAGGCCGCCGCTGACCCGGAACTGCAGGCGATATTCGACGCCGCCATCGACGACTGGGACGCGCACCATCGCATCGTCGAAAACTTTTGGTCGCATGCCTTGTTGCAGACCGATCGTTACCACGGTACGCCTTACCCGGTGCACGCCCGTTTACGCTTGAAGCTGGAACACTTCGATCGCTGGCTGGCGCTGTTCAGGGAAACCGCTGTCGAAGCGTTGCCGGCTGAAGCGGCCGGCCGGGCCATCGCCAAAGCGGAACAGATGGCGGAAGGTTTTAAACACGGCATGTTTTTCGATTACAACCCAGTCAAGTCGTGCTAGCCTGGGTTCTTCGCCCGGAAATCACCCCTTTCCACCCTTTAAAACCGATCAGCGGAGACCGCTTTAGGTCTCCGTGTATAAAACCTTTGCATTACAGTGCTTAAGTTTTCTATAATCGGCGGCTTTTTAGGGCATTTTGTCCTATCCCTTGCTTCATCGCCAATCCACGGCGGGAGGCTGTTTAAACCGTAAGGAGAAATCATGCGTCATTACGAAATTGTCTTCTTAGTCCATCCTGACCAAAGTGCTCAGGTGCCGGCTATGGTAGAGCGTTACAAATCCACCGTCGAAGAGGCGGGCGGAAAAGTCCACCGACTGGAAGATTGGGGCCGTAGACATTTGGCCTACCCGATCAAAAAAATCCACAAAGCCCATTACGTGCTGATGAATATCGAATGCGGCCAAGCCACGCTCGAAGAACTGGAAGCCGGTTTCCGTTTTAACGATGCCATCCTGCGCAGCCAGACCCTGGCGCAAAAAGAAGCCGTGACCGCGCCTTCCGCGATTGCCACCAGCGGCGGCGACGGCCAAAAATCCGGCGGCCGCGGCAAGGACGAAGTCGAGGAAGAGCAGGAAGAGCCAGAAGCACCCGCTGTGGAAGAAACCGAAGCGGCAGCGACCGATTCCGAATAATTTATCGAGAGTAATAACATGGCACGTAACAATATCAGACGTAAAAAGGGTTGCCGTTTCAGCGGCGAAGACGCAATCGTCATCGATTACAAAGATCTCGATCTGCTCAGCGAATACATTACCGAGACCGGCAAGATTATCCCAAGCCGCATCACCGGTACCAGCGCGAAATATCAACGGCAACTGACCTCGGCGATCAAACAGGCTCGCTTCCTGGCGTTGCTGCCGTTCTGCGACGCGCATAAATAATTGACGCCGGGGAGGGCGGCGTGCGGTTTTTAGCGACTTTCATCATGAAAGGACGGATGTCGGCAATGACGGTGGCATCCACCGCCGCGTTGCTATCGCTGCCTTTTCCTCCGGCAAGTATTGTAAGTTCGGCCTCGGTGGCTTTGGTCACGTTGCGGCGAGGCGCCAGCGAAGGTTTGTACGTACTGATTTGCGCCTGTCTGGCAGCCGGCTTATTGAGCTTGGTGTTGCTGGGCGGTTACCAATTCGCACTGTTGTACGGCTTAGTGTTGTGGTTGCCGGTCTGGCTGATTGCCATTGTGCTGCGGGAAGGCCGGTTACTCAGCGTGGCGGTTGAAACGGCGGTGGGTCTGGGTATTTTGGCGGTAATCGCCGTGTATTTGTTTTTGAGCGAGCCCGCCGGTTTATGGCGCGGCGTGCTCGAATTGCTGATACAACCCATGTTGGCCGCCAAACCGGATATTCCAGCGGTTAATGTAAAAGAGGCGGCGGATAAGTTTGCGCATTATATGACAGGCGTCATCGCGGCCGGCAGCATTTACGGTCTGTTGCTGGGCTTGTTTTTGGCGCGCTGGTGGCAAGCCTTGTTGTATAACCCCGGCGGCTTTCGTAGCGAGTTCATCGCTCTTGCCGGACACCGGCCGCTGGCTTTCGCAACCTTGGCCCTGCTGGGTTTCGCCTCGGTCACGTCCGGGCTTGCCTCCGAGCTAAGCTGGAACGTATTGCTGGTGTTGTTCGCGTTGTACACGACGATAGGCACGGCCTTGCTGCATGCGGTATTCGCCGCCGGTAACTGGGCGCGTTTCATGGTGCCGCTGTTATATATCACGCTGGTTGCCGTTCCGCATGTCATGGCGTTAATCGCGCTTTGCGGCGTCGTCGATCCTTGGCTGGACTTACGTAATAAATTCAAATCCAACGGGGCCTCGAGCTCCTAATTTTCGACCGATGGTCGATACGAGGTAATTAAGATGGAAGTCATTCTTCTGGAAAAAACCGCCAACTTGGGCAACCTGGGCGACAAAGTCAGCATCAAGGCTGGCTATGGCAGAAATTACTTGATTCCGCAAGGCAAGGCCGTATTGGCCACGCCGGCGAAAATCAAGGAATTCGAAGAACGCCGCGCCGAACTGGAAAAACAAGCCGCCGACAAGTTGGCCGCTGCTACCGCTCGCGGCGAAGCCTTGAGCAAATTGAGCATTGTCATCGCTCACAAAACCGGCGACGAAGGCCGTCTGTTCGGTTCCGTCGGCACCCACAACATTGCAGACGCGGTGACCGCGGCCGGCGTTAAAGTCGAGAAACACGAAGTTCGTTTGCCGAACGGCGTGATTCGCAACATCGGCGAGTACGGCATCGCATTCAACCTGCATGCCGACGTGGTCGTGACCTTGCCGATCAAAGTCGTCGCCGAGTAATCCGGTATGATCGTCGTAACCGGCGGGGCCGGCTTCATCGGCAGCAATCTGGTGCTGGGGCTGAACGCTCGCGGTTACGACGATATTTTGGTGGTCGATCATTTGACCAACGGGGTCAAATATAAAAATCTGGTCGAGTGCCGGATCGCCGACTACCTGGATAGAACTACTTTTCTGGAGCGCCTCCAACAAGGCGCGTTCCGGGCCGAAGCGATAGAGGCGATTTTCCATCAGGGAGCTTGTTCGGCGACGACCGAATGGGACGGCCGTTACATGATGGACAATAACTACGAATACACGAAGACGCTGTTTCATTATTGCCAGAGCCATAAAATCCCGTTCATTTACGCGTCCAGCGCCGCGACCTATGGCGCCGATCCGACGTTCAAGGAAGAATTGGCCTACGAAGGTCCGCTGAACGTCTACGGTTATTCCAAGTTTCAATTCGACCAATACCTGCGCCGGCAAACACAGTTGACCGCCCAGGTCGTCGGGTTGCGTTATTTCAACGTCTACGGTCCGCGCGAAGCCCACAAAGGCAGCATGGCCAGCGTTGCGTTTCATCTGAACAACCAAATCAAACAAGCCGACGCGATCAAGCTATTCGAAGGTTGCGACGGTTACGGTAACGGCGAGCAACGCCGCGACTTCGTTTACGTCGGCGACGTGGTCGACGTCAATCTGTGGTTCCTCGATCATCCGGCGGTTTCCGGTATATTCAATTGCGGTACCGGCCGCAGCCAGACCTTCAACGATGTCGCCAACGCCGTCATCGCCTATCACGGTCGCGGTCGTATCGAATACATTCCCTTCCCCGAGCACCTAAAAGGTTGCTATCAGAGCTTTACCGAAGCCAATCTCGATAAATTGCGCGCCAGCGGTTGCGACCTGCGGTTTAAAACCGTCGAAGAAGGCGTGCGTTTATATATGCAATGGCTGAACAGCTAAGATAAAAACGCTGCAACAACCTCTGCGAAAACCCCATACACCCCTTCGTAACAGGACGCCGCAACTGGTTGTTCTGCGACACGGTGGCCGGTGCTCAGGCCAGCGCCAATCTCTATTCGCTCATCGAAACCTGCAAAGCCAACCGCATCGATCCCTACAGCTATTTGGTGGAATTGTTCCGTCTGTTGCCGCAGGCCAAAACCGTCGAAGACTTCGACGCCCTGCTACCTTGCAACAGGGCAAGTGTTCGCTGCCAGCTTATTCGATTTCGCTTCCAATTCGGTGGCGTTGAATCGTAAGGCGCCACCTTCTCCGGCGGCGTTGGTAAGGTAATTCCGATTGTCCCAAATGTGCAGCCGGGTCATGCTGTCGGCTAGCGCTTGCGTCGCGATAGGTTTAATCCGCCCCACGCCGTTTGTGCGGGATCGTGTTAACCTGAGATTTTATCCAAACCTAACGGTATGCCACGCATTATCCTGATTCGCCATGGTCGGCCGGCCGTGGCGTTGACCGGCAGGGCCAGGGCTCGCGAGCTGGCCGGCATTGCTCGCGCCTACCAAAACGCCGACATCGTCGATACGCCGCCGCCGGCAACGATGGCGATCGCGGCCGGCGCGAAGCGGGTAGTTTGCAGCGATTTGCCTCGCGCCCGGCAGTCGGCGCGGGCCTTGGGATTCGACGATCGGCAAGCGGCGGAGGCGGTGTTTCGCGAAGCGGCGTTGCCGCATTTCAGTAGCGGTGCTTTAAAGTTGCCGATCTCGGTTTGGTTGACCTTGTTGCGCTTGGCATGGTTGGCGGGATACGCCCGAAATGGCGAATCCTATCGCAACGCCAGGCACCGCGCGCGGACGGCGGCGCAGCGCTTGATCGGCCTGGCCGCCGAACTTGAGCCGGTCGTCTTGGTGGGGCACGGTGTCATCAACTATTTGATCGCGCGGGAATTACGGGCCCAAGGCTGGAGCGGTCCCGCGAAACCGGACCATGACTTTTGGGCATTCGCGGTATATCAGCGGTCCGGCACCGGTTCGGTCGGCGATTAAGCGGCGTCGGCCAGTTCCGGTATCAGGCGGCGCAGCCGAAAATACGTCGCCAGATAGGTCAGCCAGGCCAGTAACGCGAACAGCGCGCACACCCCAAAAACTGCCGCATAATCGGCGCCGCCGGCCAACAGCGATGCGGCGAGGTTGGGGCCGAAGATTTGGCCTAAGCCTTGCGCGGCGGGAATCAGCGACGAATAGCGGCCGGAGTGATCGGCGTTGGCGATAAAGCCCATTTGATACACGTCGATGAATATCCACAGCCAATTGAACGCCAACAGGCTCAGTGTCATGCTCGCGGTATTCATCCCCAAGCCGAGCAAGCCGACCGCCGCCGCCATCATCATCAACGCCGCCAATAGCGGCCTGGCCAAGCCGAAGCGGTTGCTGATCCGGGTCGCCAGCAAGCAACCCAAAATCCCGGCCAGCGAACCCCACACCAGCAAGCGGCTGATCCAATCCGGGGCGACGCCGGCCGAGCGGGCCGCGAGTTCGATATAGGTCCAATAGCCGCCGATGTTGGTATAGGTCAGCAAGATCGCCAGCAGGCACAGCCAAACCAGGTAGGCCGGCACGCGGCGATGTTCGACGCGGTGGCCTTCGCCATTCTCGACATCGACGGCCACGTCCAACTGGCGGTCCGCGGCGTGGGCGGGCATCCAGTTCAGCCCCGCCAGACCGAGGGCGTAGGCCGCGATGAAACCGGCGTAAATGCCGTTCATCGACAAGTGCGGCAATACCTGCAATTCCAGCGCCTGGGAAAACGCGAACGCGAACAGCATGCGGTTATAGGCCTGGGCCGGCCGCGCGGTGGCGCCCAGATTGGCCACCGCCACCGACGTGTACAAGCCGCTGCCCAAGCCGGCCAGCAGCCGCAGCAGCAGCGTGATCGGATATTGTTGATAACGCAGGCACAAGGCATTGGCGACGATCACGGTCAGCGCGCCCAGCCACACCAGGCGCCGCCGGTTACCCTTGGCAATCAAGGCCGCGCCCAGCGCCGCGCCGGCGGCCAGACCGCCCAAGTCGGCGCTGGACAGCCGGCCGACCTGTTCTTCGGAAAACCCCAGCAAGGCCACGCGCGCGGCACTGATCGCCGGCAAGGCCACCAACACGCCGTAGCCGACCAGCGTCATGTACAGCGAAATCGCGATGGATCGCCGATCGTCGAACGGCGTGCGGACATGATGGAGACGACTGGCGGCGGCGGTCACGGGGATAGGCGAAGCAGACAATAAAACCGCGATTTTACAGGCATCCGGACGCGGGGTGGGCCGGCTTCCGGCAATGTGCCGCAACCCCGCGCCGCCAAGGCCTTCGATTGCCGGTTCGGCCGGCGATTGGTTGAGCCTTGCGTGGATCGTTGACCTCGCCGAAGCGGAAGCCTTTGTGGATGTCGCGCCGCCGGTCTTTCCGATCGATCGACAACGGCGACGGCGCGGCGTCCACAGCAAAATTCATCACGCATCGCCGGTACGGATCGGGCGGCCACCGCGAAACCGGAGCGGACCTGGGTCAAAAACGCCTGGGCTGCGGCGGTCTCCGCGCCCGGATCGACCGCGACCGCTCGCAACAGATCGCAGCGTGGACGGCTTATCCGATCCAGCGATGCCGCGTTAGCGCTCCGTTGAATTTTGCGCCGCCGATGTCGTTGATACCCGGCGTCGAGATTTTTTGCTCGGCGTCGCCCCGGCGATACTCGACGCCGAGTGTTTTTTGTTCGTCGCCGAGCTGGAGATACCCGCTTAGTGCAGAATCAATCCGGTTGCTTCCGCTCATCGGCAGCCGGCGAATCGGACCCACGCGACAGTTTGGCTTCGCGTGTAGGCTAGAGCTAAGGCAAAGACGGTTTCCTCAGCGACGTCTAAGGCGCTCACTGAGTTGAGGTTAGGGCGTTCCCTGAGCGGAGTCGAAGGGAACGAAGGGTTTGGTTTCATTGCGCTTGCCTTATAAATGGTCGGGCCGACCGCGTAGTTCAAGCACCAGCGCGTATTTGACCGGGCCCAGGCGAATGGCCTTTTAACGGTCCCGAGGCTGGATCAATAATCACGTTACCGGCTCAATCTAGCGTTGGTTCTCCAAGCGATGGGCCCGGCGTTTTTGCCGCCAACGGATGAAACCGGTGACGTAGAGTATCGCCGGCACCGGGCCGCAGGCCATGACCAATAGTTGCCCGGCCGGCCCGAGCGCCTGGCCGCTGTGCAAGCCGAATTGCCAGGCGTGAAAGCGGTCGCCGGCGCTGAGGTGGGCCGGGTCGGTTCGGTGCAATAGGGCGCCGGAATATTGATCGATGGTCAGGCGATGGCCGGCCAGCGTCGGCGTCACTTCGTCGCCGCCGAACAACTCGACGACGTAGACGCCGTCCGGCGCGGTCGGTAATGCCAGCGTCGCCGGTTTGCCGCCGGGAAAATAGCGCCGCGCCGCCGCGACGGCGGCATCCACCGACAGCGCGGGGCCGGCGCCGGGCGTCGAGTGCAAGTCGTCCGGAGCGGCCGTCAGCGGCGAAAAGCGATCGACGATGGCCCGGCTTTGCGCTGGAAAGTTCATGTAGGCGCCGGTGAACAGCAACGCGGCGAACACGACGAACCCGTAGCTCCCGGCCAATTTATGCAGATCGAACACCCGTCGCTGGCGGCTGGCGCCGGCCTTGGCCGTCAACGCCGCGCGCCATTTGCCGGGGTTCGGCCACCACAACGCCATACCGCTCAGGACCGAAACCAAACCGATCAAGCCGATGCCGCCCACCAGGGTTTGGCCGGTTTCGCCCAGCCAAAACGAGTCGTGAAATCGGTAAATCACGGTCATGAGCGGTCCGTGCCAACTGCAACAGGCGGCGAAGTCGCCCCACAAGCGCTGGCCGACCACGCTAGCGGTGTAGGGATCGACGAAAATTTCGTAGCTGTCCGGCGATGCCGGCAAGCGGTAACTGAAGCGGAAGGCTCGATCGGCTTGTTCGGGAAAAACCAGCCAGTCCAGCGGCGCGGCATCGGCCGGAAGGCGGGCTTGCGCCGCCGCGACGATTTCGGCCAAGGGCCGTGCCACAGCATCGGGCGGAACCGCTACCCGCGTCAGCTCACGATTCAACCAGGCATCCAGCGGCCAACCGAACACGATCAGGCTGCCGCTCAGGCCGATCAGCGCTAGCGGCAGGCCCAGGACCAGGCCCAGATAACGATGCAGCCTCAGCCACAGGCCGCGCAGGCGCCGGCGGCTCATTTAATACTCGATGCGCAACGAGCCCATGAAGGTGCGCGGCATGCCGTAATGGATGACCTGGCCGCCGTTGCTGCCGGAGTAATAGGTTTTATCCAACAGATTATCGACGTTCAATTGCAGGCTGGCCCGGCTGCCGCCGAGCTTGAGTTTATAGCCCGCCATCAGGTTGAAGACGGCGTAGCCGGGTAGGGTGTAGCTGTTGTCGAAGTCGCCCTTGCGGTTGCCGATCGCGGTCGCGCCGCCACCCAGCGTCAGACCGTTCAGGTCGCCGGACTGGAATTCGTAGGTGGTCCACAAGCTGCCGTTGTGGCGGGCGACGTTGGGGTTGCGCTTGCCGGTTTTGCCGGGCGTGACGTTGCCGGTGCCGTCGTCGGCATAATCCTTGGTGACTTCGACAAACGGGGTGTAGGCGTAGGCGCCGATGATCTGCCAGCCGGGCAGGATCTTGCCGGCCAAATCGACTTCCAGGCCGCGGCTTGCTACTTCGCCGATGGCCACCGAGCGGTTGGGATGCAGCGGATCGACGGTCGGCATGTTTTGCTTGGTCAAGTCGAAGTAGGCCAGCGTGCCGGTGAAGCGTTCGTCCCACAGCTCGGTCTTGACGCCGACTTCCCATTGCCGCGCCGTTTGCGGCCGGAGCGGCTTGTTATCCTGATCGAAGGCGTTGGTCGCGCCGAAGTTTTCGGTGTAGCTGCCGTAGACCGACAACTGCGGAATCGGCCGCCATAACAGACCGCCGCGCGGGCTGACCCGGTCGTCGACATAGCTGCTGAACGGCGCGAAATTGTCGGTGGTGGTGGCGTTGTCGTAACGCAAACCACCCAGCGCGTGCAGGTTGAAGGGCAGTTTGATCTGGTCTTGCAGATAAACGCCGTACCACTCGGTCAGGCTACCGTATTGGCCGACGTCGCCGCCGGCCAGCGACGGCCGGTTGGCCAAATGGCTGGGGTTGTAAACGTTGATCGGCAAGTCGCCGATGTAGTCGGCGTAATCGGCCATTTCGTCCTGCTGGTAATAATCGCCGCCGAGCAACAGCGTGTGATTGGCGCCCCAGGTGTCGAACTTGCCGGTCAGGTCGACGTTGGTGAAATAAGTGTTCATCGTGTCGGTTTGCTGACCGTAATAGCGGCTGTCCACGCCGTCGCCAATCCAGCCGTTGCGGCCCACATACACTTCGTCCTCGGTGACCAGCTGCGTGTTGAAGCGTTGCTTGATGTTCCAGGCGTCGTTGAAGTCGTGCGACCAATTCAGCCCCACCAAAATCTGTTCGTTATTGCGCTTGGCCCAGGATTCGCCGAGATTGCGTTCGCGCGGCAGTAGAATCGGCTTGCCGTTCAGCGGCGGAATGCCGATGTCCACCGGCGAGCGGATGTTGGCGTATTCCAGTTCCAGGCCAACGCGGGTGCGCGGGCTGATTTCCCAGACCAGGACCGGCGCGACGAAGATGTTTTCGTTCTTGTTGAATTCCTTGAACGAGTGGGCGTCTTCGTAGGACAAGTTCACCCGGTAGCGCAGCGATTTGTCGGCCGTTAACGGACCGGTCGCGTCGATCGCGGTGCGGTAAAAATCGTAAGAGCCGAATTGCTGTTGCAACGAATAATACGGATCGGCCAACGGTTGCTTGGTAACGATGTTGATGACGCCGCCGGGGTCGGCGCGGCCGTACAGAATAGAGCCGGGGCCTTTTAGCACTTCCACTCGCTCCACGTTGGCCATTTCCCTGGGTGAAAACAACCCCATCCGCAGGCCGTCGCGGTAGGTGTAAAAACTTTGAAAGCCGCGCACGTTAAAGCTTTCCACGGTCAAGTTGCCGGCCGGCTCGCGGGTCACGCCGCTGACGTTTTGCAGCGCCCGCTCCAAACGCACGCCTTGCTGATCCTCGATGACTTGTTGCGGAATCACCTTGACCGAAAACGGGGTTTCGATCAGCGCGGTATCGGTTTTGGTGGCGGTCGCGGCGGTGGGGCGGGTGTAGTCCGGATTGTAGGGGTTGGTGCTGTCGTAAATGGCGTTCGCGGTGACGGTCACCGCGCCCAGCGTCGAAGCGCCGTCGTTGCCGGCCGGCTTGAGGGTGACGGTACCGTCGGCGCCGATATGGAATGTCAGGCCGCTACCGGTCAGTAGGCGGCGCACGGCTTCCGTCAGCGTGAAATCGCCTTGCAGCGCCGGGCTGGTCTTGCCGGCGGCGGATTGTTCGGCATACAGCATCGCCGCGCCGGACTGGGCCGATAGCTGTTGCAAGGCCGAGACCAGGCTTTGCGCCGGAATGTTAAATCGGTGGATGCCTTCCTCGGCGTAGGCTTGCGCGGACATCAGCGCAATGCCGGCCGCCAGGCGTTTGATTGTCGGTGTCATATTCCTGTTCTCCATGTTTGGGGGTTACACAGGCATAGACGCAGCGGATTGAAAATCCCGCCAGCCAAGACGATTTGTGTCGCTTCGAGCTGGTTCGGAAGACTTGGGGGCATGTTCCCAGGCCGCGCCGCAACCCTTGTTGATTTGGCATCCCGTCCAGCCTTCCAGCCAACTCGCGAACACCGAAAACCGATATGGCCCGCATCTTGAATACTTTTTAAGCCAAGTCGCGATAAGATGGCCGGCTTGCTCGGTCCGGGTCGGCCGGCCGACGGAACCCGCGGCTGCCGTCGCGTCCGATGTCGGGTGGACGTTCGCGCGGCGGGCGAGCCGAGATTGTGTGGAATCCGACAATGTCGAATTCAGTTGAAGATTAATCAAACGAGGAGATGAAACCGTGCCTGGATTATTAGCCCATGTCGATCCGGATGGCTTGTTGGAATATTCGGTGGTCTACACCGACCGCGCGACCAATCATATGTCGGTAGTGTTTCAGGAAACCCTGCGCGACATCTCGCGCATTCTGAAAACCGTTTACAACGCCGAAGCGGCGATCGTCGTGCCGGGTTCCGGGACTTTCGGCATGGAAGCGGTGGCGCGCCAATTCGCCACCGGCAAAAAATGTCTGGTGATACGCAACGGCTGGTTCAGCTATCGCTGGACCCAGATTTTCGAGATGGGTGAGATTCCATCCGAAGCCATCGTGTTACAGGCCCGGCCCAACGAGGAGGGGCCGCAACCTGCCTATACGCCGGTGCCTATTGAAGAAGCGGTGGCGGCCATCGCCCGCGAGAAACCGGATTTTGTGTTTGCGCCGCACGTGGAAACCTCGGCCGGCATGATGTTGCCTGACGATTATTTGCGGGCGCTGGCCGACGCGGTGCACGCGGTCGGCGGGCTGTTTGTGCTGGATTGCATTGCCTCCGGCACGGTCTGGGTAGACATGAAGCAGCTTGGCGTGGACATCTTGATCAGCGCGCCGCAGAAAGACTGGAGCGCGTCGCCGTGTTGCGGTCTGGTGATGCTGGGTACGGCGGCGCGCGAGCGCATCGACGCGACGACCAGCACCAGTTTTGCCGCCGACCTGAAGAAATGGCTGCAAATCATGGAAACCTACGAGCAGGGCGGCCATGCCTACCACGCAACGATGCCGACCGACGGATTGCGCGGGTTGCGCGCGGTGATGCTGGAAACCGAAGCCTACGGTTTCGACAAGGTTAAGGACGAGCAGCTGGAATTGGGAAGTCGCGTGCGCGACTTGCTGGCCGAACGCGGCTTTAAATCGGTCGCCGCGACCGGTTTTGGTGCGCCGGGCGTGGTGGTGTGCTACACCAGCGACGACGACCTCAAGACCGGCAAGAAATTCGTCGATCTGGGTTTGCAGATCGCCGCCGGCGTGCCGTTGCAGTGCGGCGAAGGCGCGGATTTCAAAACCTTCCGGCTCGGTTTGTTCGGCTTGGACAAGCTGCAAAACCTCGACCGCACCGTGGCGACGCTGGCGGCGGCTTTGGACCAGTTGTAAGACTCGCCGCCGAGCGGTGTCGCGACGGCGCCTGGCCGAAGCCGGGTTGCGGTGTTGCCGGCGGCGGGGCGCGGCAACTCTGTTAAAATGCCGCCTCCTACTTTTTTAGGGCCGGGCTAGTTCTACTTTGTGAGATTGGTTGAAGATCGTCATGCCCGCCGGGAAGCGGGCATCCGGTGCCGTGGATGGTCTGCTTAAACCCGTCCATGGCGTTTGGATTCGCTCCACGCTCTAACGGGTCCGGCCTCCATGCCGGAATGACGATGCTTATTGAGTCATCTGACAAAGTACAACTAGGCCCAGCCTCTCTATCTAACGGATATTTTCTTGATCTCTACAGCTAACATCACGATGCAATTCGGGGCCAAGCCCCTGTTCGAAAACATTTCGGTTAAATTCGGCAACGGCCATCGCTTTGGTCTGATCGGTGCGAACGGTTGCGGCAAATCGACCTTTATGAAAATCCTCAGTGGTGATTTGGAGCCGTCGGCCGGCAATGTCAGCATCGCGCCCAACGATCGCATCGGCGTGTTGCGTCAGGATCAATTCGCCTACGAAGACCGCCGCGTATTGGACGTGGTGATGATGGGCCACGCCGAAATGTGGGCGGCGATGTCGGAACGCGACGCCATTTATGCCAATCTGGACGCGACCGAAGACGACTACATGCGCGCCGCCGAGTTGGAAGCCGTATTCGCCGAATACAACGGTTACACCGCCGAATCCCGAGCCGGCGAACTGCTGCTGGGGCTGGATATTCCGCTTGAGCAGCATAACGGTCCGATGAGCGCGGTCGCCCCCGGCTGGAAACTGCGGGTGTTGCTGGCCCAGGCCTTGTTCGCCGATCCGGACATCATGTTGCTCGACGAGCCGACCAACAACCTGGATATCAACACGATACGCTGGCTGGAAAACGTGCTGAACGAGCGCGAATCGACGATGGTGATCATTTCCCACGATCGGCATTTCTTGAACAGCGTCTGCACCCACATGGCCGATCTGGATTACGGCGAGCTGCGGGTGTATCCGGGCAACTACGACGATTACATGACCGCCGTGACCCAGGTCAGGGAGCAGTTGCTGGCCAGCAATGCCAAGAAAAAAGCCCAGATCGCCGAATTGCAGACCTTCGTCAGCCGGTTTTCGGCCAATGCCTCCAAGGCCAAGCAAGCCACGTCGCGGGCGCGGCAGTTGGAAAAGATCAAGCTCGATGAAGTCAAGCCGTCCAGCCGGGTCAACCCCTTTATTCGTTTCGACCAAGCCAAAAAACTGCATCGCTTGGCCGTGGAAGTGGAAAACCTCGGCAAAGGCTATGGCGAGCGGCCCTTGTTCGAAAACCTCAATTTGATGATCGCCGCCGGCGAGCGGGTGGCGGTGATCGGCCCCAACGGCATCGGTAAGTCCACCTTGTTGAAAACCCTGGTCGGCGAATTGGCGCCGGATCAAGGTGAGGTCAAGTGGGCCGAAAACGCCGATGTCGGCTATTTCGCGCAAGACCACGCCGAGGATTTTGCCGAAGATCTGACCTTGATCAATTGGATGGGCCAGTGGCGGAAGGAAAGCGACGACGATCAAGTGATACGCGGCACGCTGGGCCGTTTGTTGTTTTCGCAGGACGAGATCAATAAATCGGTGAAGGTGCTGTCCGGCGGCGAACAAGGCCGGATGCTGTTCGGCAAGCTAATCCTGCAAAAAAACAACGTGCTGGTGTTGGACGAGCCGACCAACCACTTGGACATGGAATCGATCGAATCGCTGAACATCGCGTTGGAAAACTACCCCGGCACATTGATTTTCGTCAGCCACGACCGCGAGTTCGTCTCGTCCTTGGCCACCCGCGTTATCGAACTCACCCCGAACGGCGTTGTCGATTACCAAGGCGAATACGAAGAGTATTTGCGCAGCCAGGATATTGCGTAGTCCCGTCCGCTTACTTAAAACGGCTCGGCACGATGCCATATTTTTTCAGCTTGGCGTAAACCGCTCTCGGCGTTAGCCCCATCGCGTCGGCGACCGGTTTGACGTTGCCGCGATGGTTTTGCAATGCCTGCCGCAGGAAGGCCGATTCGGCGTCATCGACCAAGCTTTGCTTGTGCGTTCGCCAGTCGTGGCCGACGGCGACAGGTTGTCTGTCCAGCTCAAGACGGGTCAATTCGCTGCCCTTGCAGAACAACACGCTGCGTTCCAACGTGTTTTCCAGCTCGCGCACGTTTCCGGGCCAATGGTAGGCGCGGATTTGTCCCATCACGTCGCGGCTGACCGACTGAACGTTTTTCGCGTAGGCTTGGTTCAGGCGTTTCAAGATCAATTGCACCAGATGTGGCAAGTCTTCCGGTCGTTGAGCCAACGGCGGTATCCATAGGCGCACCACATTCAAGCGATAGAATAAGTCCTGTCGAAATAAGCCTTGTTCGACGTGTTGCGTCAAGGATCGGTTGCTGGCCGAAACGATCCGCACGTCGACGTGCAAGGTGTGCTTGCCGCCGACCCGCTCCATCTCGCCCTCCTGAATCACGCGCAATAAGCGGGTTTGCGCGGCCGGGGACAAGGCATCGACTTCGTCGAGAAACAGTGTTCCGCCCTCGGCGCGTTCGAAAAAACCTTGATGAACCTCGATGGCGCCGGTAAACGCGCCTTTTTCGTGGCCGAACAACGCGCTTTCGATCAGACTTTCCGGTATAGCTCCGCAATTGATCGCCACGAACGGTTTGTGACCTCGGTCGCTCATCGCGTGTATCGCTCGCGCTATCAACTCCTTACCCACGCCGGTTTCGCCGTTAATCAGTACCGTGGCCTTAGTCGGCGCCACGACTTCAACTTGTTGCAAGACGCTTTGCATCGCCGCCGATTTGGCGACGATGGCCGGCGCTGGTTTGGTGGGATGACGCTTGGGTAGGCTCCACCAGACGTTACGCATCCGCTCTTCAATCCGCGAATGCAGCGCGGCCATTTCCAGCTTATCTTCCGGCTGATCCTCGCGGCGATATTCCAGACCGGGTTTGCCGACGGCGCCATCGCGCCGAGTGTGAATGCACACTTCGCAACCTCCGTTTTGCCGAGCGATGCTCTGGCGGATTTCGACTTTGGCGTAGCCGAAATTCCGGGCGGCGATTCCGCCAAACACGCTCGAGGTCATTCGACATAGTTCCGGAAAATTGCTTACGCCGTCCCCGAACGGACAACGGGTGTTAACGACGGTAATGGTGCCGGCCTCCACGGAAGCTAGCGAAAAATTGCCGCCGATATGATTTTTTAGAGCCAGAATCAAGTCGATGTAGGCGTCCTGGTCCAGTTCGCCGGACCGTCGGTATTCGGCCCGGTAAGTTTGCTCGAAGTACAGACCGGCACTCTTGGCGATGCGTTCGATCAAGGATTCGCAGTAGTCGCCGCCTTCCTGTTCGCAGGCGTGCATCAATTCCAGGATGAAGGTTTGCAGAAAAAACGCCGGGGAAATCTGGGAAAAATCGTGTTCGTTCATCGATCGCTAACAATTGAAATTAAATTTCACTCATTGAAGCACGGATTCGCGATTTGGCCGAATGGCTTGCGGTAGGTCTTTGATTTTACGCCGATCAGGCATGTTTTAAGGCTTGGCCCGCGTATTGCTGTACTCGATGCGCCAGCCGGGTAAATTGCCGATTTCATTAAATCCGCGGGCTGGATTTAACAACAACGATAACGATCTTTCGAGGACAACAACATGAGTGACAACAAACCGCCATTGAACCCGCATCCATTGAGCGAATACGTGGCCTGGGCCGGTAATCGCAATCGCGAACCGATTTTAGGCGTATTAAAAGAGAAACTCCCCAAAGATAAAGGTCGGGTTTTGGAAATGGCCAGCGGCAGCGGCATGCATATCAATTTTTTCGCGCCGCATTTCGACCACTTGCACTTCCATCCGACTGATAAGGATCTGGACGTCTTCGATAACATCAAGCAATTGACCGTGGATCACGGTAACGACAATATTGCCGACCCGGTCCATTTGGATTTGACCGATCCCGACACCTGGTTCAATCCCGGCGCGAAAGGCAGTTTCGACGCCATCTTTTGTATCAACATTTTTCAGGTTGCGCCGATCTCCATCGCCGACGGCATGATGGAGTGCGCCTCGCACTTGCTCGACAATCAGGGTATTTTGCTGATTTACGGCCCGTTCCGCGTGGAAGGCACTTTTACGACCGATTCGAACAAGGTGTTTCACGAAACTCTCAGTTCGGCGGGCGTTTCCGAGTGGGGCTTGAAAGATGTCGCCGATTTACGCGCCGCGGCCGAGCGGCACGGCATGGAATTGAAGGAGCAAATCGACATGCCGGCGAATAATTTCTCGCTGATTTTCGGCCGAAAATCCTAAGGAGGAGCGATGAGCGGATTCGGGTCGGCGGTTGTCATCGGGGTAGGGCCGGAGCGGGGATTGGGCGCCGCGTTGGCCAAACATTTCGCCGCGCAAGGGTTGCACGTATTCATTGCCGGACGTAGCGCCGGCAAACTGGAGCTGGTCGCCGAAAAAATCGCCCAGGCGGGCGGTCGGAGTAGTGCGGTAGTGGCCGATGCCACGTGCGAAACGGATGTCGAGCGTCTGTTCGACGCGATTCGCGAAAGCGGCTTGCCATTGGCGATCGCGGTGTATAACGTCGACAGCAACAACTGCGCGCCGTTGCTGGAAACCGACAGCGATATGTTTAGCCGCCTGTGGCGGCAAAACTGTCTCGGCGGGTTTTTATTCGGGAAACAGGCGGCCGCGATCATGCAATCCCAGGGACGTGGCACGTTGATTTTTACCGGCGCGACGGCCTCAACCCGCGCCAGACCGCCGTTTACCGCGTTCGCCGCCGCCAAGGCTGGCTTGCGGGCCTTAGCGCAGGGCATGGCGCGGGAGTTCGGGCCCAAGGGTGTCCACGTCGTTCATACCATTATCGACGGCGTTATCGACGGCGACAGGGCAAGAGGCCAGTTTTCCCGATACGTCTCGACCAAGGGCGACGACGGCTTGTTAAAGCTGGAGGCGCTGGCCGAAAGCTACTGGGCGCTGCACCGGCAGCATCCCAGCGCCTGGACGCAGGAACTGGATTTTCGACCTTTTAAGGAGCCGTTTTGAACAGATTGGCCGATCGATCGGCGCAAGCCAAGACTCGTCGGCGCCGACCGATAAGTTAACGATAGTCAAACGGTGTTCGTGCACTGGAAATTACAGGATCGGTTTGTGAGCGGCGATTGGGAGTATTCCTAGACCCGTATGTCGGTACGCCTTCCAACGCCTTTCAGAGTAAACACACTAATTCAAACGAGGTAGACGGATGAAAATATTTTTGTATGCGGAGTTCCAAGTGGCGATTCCGTTCGAGCATATTGATTGGAGACCGATCAATGTCGAGATGAAAACATATCCGGGTTTAAAGTCCAAAACTTGGTTGAGCGGTATCAACAATCACACGGTAGGCGGTTTTTACGAATTCGATTCGATAGAAAATGCCCAACGTTATATCGACGGCTTGTTACTGCCGTTTACCCAACAAGTGAAGGGCAATTTGTCGGTAAAACTGTTCGATGGCGACGTCACCCAAGACGCCAATATCGGCATGGACTCCCCGTTTTATACGGGTGGATAGCCTGAATGACGATGACGTTGCCCGTCGCGTTCAACATCGGAAGCCACGCACTTGAAATTCGTTAGAAGACGTCACGTTTACGCCAATATCGGCACGTTACCCTGGCGTTTCCAGGCGATCGGTCGCAAAGTCCGGCGCAGGGACGCCTAATGCGCGAGGGATGATCGTAACCGTACGCGGGGCGATGACATCCACGTTGATGTTCTCGGTACTGCCGGCGCTGTCGACGATGATGGAGTTTTCCTTCGAGACCTGGACTTTCTTTGCGCTGCCCTGTTGTTCCAGCTCGGCTTTTTCCAGGCTGAAGCCCAGCTCTTCGGGAATCACCGTGCCGCCGGTCAGAATCGCCATGTCTTCCAGCATGGCTTTGCGGCGGTCGCCGAAGCCGAGCGCCTTGACCGCGCAGACTTTCAATATGCCGCGCAAGGTGTTGACCACCAGGGTGGCCAGCGCTTCGCCTTCCACGTCTTCGGCGACGATCAGTAGCGAACGGCCGGCTTTGGAGACTTTTTCCAACGGCGGGATCAGATCGCGGATGTTCGATATTTTCTTGTCGTGCGGCAGGATATAAGGATTTTCCAGTTCGGCGGTCATGCCTCTTTTTGGTTGGCGAACTACGGCCAGATGTAGCCGCGGTCGAACTGATTGCCTTCCACCACCTCAAGCTCGTTCTGCATGCTGGAGCCTTCCTCGACGGTAATCAAGCTTTCCTTGCCGACCTTGTCCATCGCATCGGCGATGATTTGACCTACAGCGTCGTCGGAGTTGGCCTAAATGGTACCGACTTGGGCGATGGCTTTGCTGTCGGTGCGGGGCTTGGACAGTTTTTTCAATTCCTCGACTGCGACGCTAACGGCTTGGTCGATGCCGCGCTTGATGCTCATAGGATTGGCGCCGGCCGAGACCGATTTTAAACCATCGCGGACGATGGCTTGCGCAAGACCCGTGGCGGTGGTAGTGCCGTCGCCGGCCACGTCGGAAGTCTTGGAAGACACTTCCTTGACCATTTGGGCGCCCATGTTCTCGAACTTGCCTTTCAGCTCGATTTCTTTTGCTACGGAGACGCCGTCCTTGGTCACGGTCGGCGCGCCGAAACTGCGCTCCAATACTACATTGCGGCCTTTCGGGCTCAGAGTTTGTTTGACGGTATCGGCCAGAACATTCACCCCGCCAGCATGCGTTGGCGGGCTTCGCCGGCAAATAACACTTGTTTGGCAGCCATAAATGCTTTTCCTCCAAAAACACTTCAATCGGAATGTTAAAAATGAATCGTCTTGGAAATTCAGCCTTCTAAGACGCCGAGGATTTCGTCCTCGCGCACCATGACATGCTCGACGCCGCCGACCTTGACTTCGTCCCCAAGCGAAATTACATCTGCGATTGCAGATAGTTTTCCAGGCCGACCATTTGGATCAGGCCCAATTGCTGTTCCAGCCAATGAGCGTGGTCTTCTTCAGTGTCGTCCAGCATCACTTCCAGGATTTCGCGGGTTTGGTAATCGCGCACGCTTTCGCAGTAGGCGATGACTTTGCGCAACGCGCCGACTACTGAAATTTCCACCGCCAGATCGTTTTTCAGCATCTCCGGCACCGTCGCGCCGACCAACAGCGGGTCGCGTTTGGACAGATTCGGCGTCCCCTCCAGGAACAGAATCCGCTTGATTAGCGCGTCGGCATGGTTGGTTTCGTCTTGTACTTCGTGGGCGATGCGCTCGTACAGTTTGTGTAATCCCCAGTTCTGATACATTCGGGAATGCACGAAGTATTGGTCTATCGCCGTTAGCTCGCCCGCCAGCAGTTCGTTGAGGTAGTCGATGACTTGTTTGTCGCCTTGCATATCCGCTCTCCCGTGTTGAATTGTCTGGGGACTATGGTAATACAAAACCCTTTGGTCCGGTGGTGTTCCGGGCGGTGGCTCGGGCTTTTCCGGCTTTCTGACTATACTCAGGATGTCCACCGCATTCGCGGTAGCGATTCCTGTTAATGAAGGTTCTCACCTTGGCCCCACGGATTGGCGATTGGCGCCGTTCACGGTAAGCTTGGGCTGGCTTCGATCGGCGTCGTCCAGGAGGGGAGATATGTCCGAGTTAAAGACCACACCACTTTACGATTTGCATGGCCGGCTAGGCGCGAAAATGACCGCCTTTGCCGGTTATCGGATGCCGGTGCAATACCGAAACGGCATTCTGCGCGAGCATCGGCATTGTCGAGAGCAGGCCGGATTGTTCGATATTTCGCACATGGGTCAGTGTCTGGTGCTGGGCAAGCATGCCGCCGAAGCACTGGACCAATTGACGCCGGGCGGCATGACCGAACTTACGATCGGCGCGCAGAAATACTCGGTGTTAACCCACCCCGACGGCGGCGTGATCGACGACATCATCGTCACCCGGATTCCGTCCGGGGTATCGATTGTGGTCAACGCCGGCTGCAAAGCCGGCGATTTTGCCTATCTGCAATCCGTTTTGCCCGCCTCTTGCGAATTCGTCGAACAGTCCGAGTTGGCGCTGTTGGCATTACAAGGACCGTCGGCCGCGACTATTCTCGAAAAGCTTTCGCCAAGTGCCTCGGCCTTGAAATTCATGCAGGTTTGCGACGACGACATCGCCGGGATCGCTTGCCACATTAGTCGTAGCGGTTACACCGGCGAGGATGGATTCGAGCTGTCGGTGCATGTTGACGATGTCGAGCGGCTAGCGGTTTTGTTGCTGGAACAGGATGGCGTAGCGCCGATAGGCTTGGGTGCCCGCGATACCCTGCGTTTGGAAGCCGGTTTATGTCTGTACGGCCACGAGCTGAGTGCCGATATTAGCCCGGTCGATGCCGGGTTGTCGTGGGTATTTAAACAAGGTCATCAAGATTTTCCAGGCAGTTCGATCATTCTGCCGCAGTTGCAACATGGACCGCGCCGGCGAAGGGTCGGATTGAGCATAACCGGCAAAATGCCGGTGCGCGATGGTGCCAAGCTGTTTGCCGGCGAGCGGCCGGTCGGCGTTGTCACCAGCGGCGGCTATTCGCCAACGCTAGGCCGGCCGATCGCGATGGCCTTGGTCGAAGCGGCCTGCAGCCAAGTCGGTACCGAATTGCTTGCCCAAGTCCGGGACCAAACCGTACAGGCCAGCGTCTGTCGGTTGCCCTTTGTTCCTCACCGTTATCGGAGATAGGCTATGTCGGAACGTCTAGGTCTCGATCAATTGGAAATGCGCGGCAACTTCATCCAACGTCATATCGGCCCGGACCGCGAACAGGCTCAAGCCATGTTGGCCGCGTTGGGTTTGGAAAGGCTGGAGGACCTGATCGATAAAGTGGTGCCGGCCGACATTCTGAACCGTGAGCCACTCAAACTTACCGAAACCATCAGTGAGCGGGCGGTCATCAAATATCTGCGGCGGATGCGCGAGCGCAATCAGGTGCTGACTTCGATGATCGGCATGGGCTATTACGACACTATCCTGCCGTCGGTGATCAAGCGGAATGTCCTTGAGAATCCAGGTTGGTATACCGCCTACACGCCCTATCAGGCCGAAGTGAGCCAGGGCCGGTTGGAGGCGCTGTTGAATTTCCAGCAGATGATCATCGATCTGACCGGCATGGAACTGGCGAACGCTTCGCTGCTGGACGAAGCCACTGCGGTCGCCGAAGCGATGACGATGTCGCGGCGGCTGGCGAAGAGCTCGTCGAATCTGGTGGTCGTGGACCGCGATTGCCATCCGCAAACGATCGCCGTCGTGCAAACTAGGGCCAGTTCGTTGGGTTATCGCGTGCTGGTGACCGACCCGTTCGACGCTTTGGAACAACATGAGTTTTTCGCGCTGATTCTGCAATATCCGGGCTGTAGCGGCGAGATTCACGATTTGACTGCCCCCATTGCCATCGCCCACCAAAAGCAAGCGCTGGCGACGGTGGCCGCCGACTTGCTGAGCTTGGTGTTGCTGAAGCCGCCGGCGGCGCTCGATGCCGATATCGCGGTCGGCAGCGCGCAGCGCTTCGGCGTGCCTATGGGTTACGGCGGTCCGCACGCGGCTTATTTCGCCACCCGCGACGAGTTCAAGCGTTCGGTGCCGGGCCGGATCATCGGCGTGTCCAGGGACGTGCACGGCCAGATGGCCCTGCGCATGGCCTTGCAGACTCGCGAGCAGCACATTCGCCGCGATAAGGCGACCAGCAACATTTGTACTTCCCAAGTATTGCTGGCTGTGATCGCCGGTTTTTACGCGGTTTACCACGGTGCGGCTGGCTTGCGTTTGATTGCCGGTCGGGTGCATCGCTACGCGCAAATTTTGGCCGCCGGCATCGTCGAAAGCGGGCATCAGGTGGTTAGCCTTTGTTATTTCGATACGATTGTCGTCCGCATGCCCAACCGAGCCAAACGCATTGCCGCCCAAGCCGAGGAAGCCGGCATCAATCTGCGGGTGATCGACGCCGATCACGTCGGAATTTCGCTGGACGAAACCACGACTCGGGATCATCTGCGGGCGCTGTGGCAGGTGTTCGTGTCGCCGGTCGCCGATTTGCCGGACATTAACGGCCTGGATGGTCGATTGAGCGAATGTATTCCGGAAAAGCTGTTGCGCGGCGACGCGATTTTGCGGCATCCGGTGTTCAGCCTGTACCACTCCGAAACCGAGATGATGCGCTACATGCGCCGGCTGGCGCGGCGCGACATCGCGTTGGATAGGTCTATGATTCCGCTCGGTTCGTGTACGATGAAGTTGAACGCGGCGACCGAGATGCAGGCGATCTCGTTTTACGAATTCAACGCGATGCACCCCTTCGTACCGCTGTATCAAGCCCAGGGCTATCAGCAATTGTTCGCCGAATTGGAAGACATGCTGTGCGACCTGACCGGCTTCCAAGCCTTTTCGTTTCAACCGAACGCCGGTTCGCAGGGCGAATATACCGGCTTGCTGGTGATTCGCAAATTCCACGACATCAACGGCCAAAGCCAGCGTACGGTGTGCTTGATTCCGGCGTCCGCGCACGGCACCAACCCGGCGAGCGCGGCGCTGGCCGGGTTGCAAGTCGTCGTCGTGGCTTGCGACGACCACGGCAACGTCAGCGTCGACGATTTGCGCGCGAAATTGGCCGAACATGGCGATCGCGTCGCGGCCTTGATGATTACCTATCCCTCGACCCACGGCGTTTACGAACAGGCGTTCCGGCAAATCTGCGAACTGGTGCATCAAGCCGGCGGCCAGGTGTATATGGACGGCGCCAACTTCAACGCGTTGGTTGGATTGTGCCGGCCGGGCGCGATCGGTGCCGACGTAATGCATTTGAATCTGCACAAGACCTTCTGCATTCCGCACGGTGGCGGCGGTCCGGGCGTCGGGCCTATCGGCGTGCGCGAACATCTGGCGCCATTTCTGCCGGATCATCCGGTAGTGGAGGGCGTCAATCCGCTGAAGGGCGAACATGGCACCGTCGGCACGGTGTCGGCGGCGCCGTGGGGCTCGGCCAGCATATTGACCATCTCCTGGGCTTACATCGCGATGATGGGCGCGGCCGGTCTGAAACGGGCCACGCTGACCGCGCTATTGAACGCCAATTACGTCGCGCGCCGGTTGGCGCCGCACTATCCGATTTTGTACACCGACGCGAACGGCTGGGTGGCTCACGAGTGCATCATCGATTGCCACGAGTTCAAGAAGACCGCCAACGTCAGCGTCGAGGATATCGCCAAGCGCTTGATCGACTACGGCTTTCACGCGCCGACCGTGGCGTTCCCGGTCGCCGATACTTTAATGATCGAGCCGACCGAAAGCGAAAATCAGGCCGAAATCGACCGCTTTTGCGATGCGATGATCGCGATTCGGCACGAAATCCGCGAGATCGAAGCGGGGCGCGCGGCTATCGACAACAACCTTTTGCACAACGCGCCGCATACCCATAGGCTGTTGCTGCAGCAATGGAACTTGCCGTATTCGCGGCAACAAGCACTGTTTCCAGATAGCCACCAGCACGACGACAAGTATTGGCCGCCGGTCGGCCGCATCGACAATGTCTACGGTGATCGCCACGTGTTCTGTAGCTGTCCTTTGGATTGGACGGAAGCGGATTCAGGCGCGGTTTGATGCTTGCAGCGACTCGGTATTTTTAGCTTCGGCGCGCCAATTCTCTTCGAAAACCGCGCAAGTGAGCGGAGCGCGACAGGGAAGTCAGTGGAAAAAGCTTGCAACAAAAAAAAACATCGTTATAATGCCCGAATCGAATGACAGACTTTAGGCGCGTAGCTCAGTTTGGTTAGAGCACCACCTTGACATGGTGGGGGTCGGTGGTTCGAGTCCACTCGCGCCTACCAAATATAAAGCACCGCATGACGGTGCTTTTTTTATTGTGGGATCGAAAAATGCCGGTAATTACACTTCCAGACGGTTCTCAACGCCAATTCGACCAAGCGGTTACCGTAATGGATGTCGCCACGTCCATCGGCGCGGGTTTGGCAAAAGCCACCCTGGCGGGCAAGGTCAATGGCCGATTAGTCGATGCGTCCACGCTTATTGAAACCGATGCCACTCTGCAAATTGTTACCGCCAAGGACGATGAAGGCGTTGAAGTGATTCGCCATTCGACCGCGCATTTGCTGGCTCAAGCCGTTAAGCAGTTATTTCCTTCAGCGCAAGTCACGATCGGTCCGGTCGTCGAAAACGGCTTTTACTACGATTTTGCTTTCGAACGCTCGTTTACGCCCGACGATTTGGCGGCTATCGAGAAGCGCATGCAAGAACTGGCTTCGCAAGATATATCGGTTAGCCGGTCGGTGTTGTCGCGCGACGAGGCGGTTAGCTTTTTCGAGGGTCTGGGCGAAAAATACAAGGCGGAAATCATTGCTTCGATTCCGGCCAACGAAGATCTGTCGCTCTATAAGCAAGGAGATTTCACCGATTTGTGCCGCGGCCCGCATGTGCCGAGCACCGGCAAGCTAAAGGCGTTCAAATTAATGAAGATCGCTGGCGCCTATTGGCGCGGCGACTCCAAAAACGAAATGCTGCAACGCATCTACGGTACCGCCTGGGGCGATGCCAAGGAATTGGCGGCGTATCTGCATCGGCTGGAAGAGGCCGAAAAGCGCGACCACCGTAAAATCGGCAAGGTCCTGGATTTGTTTCATACCCAGGAAGAAGCGCCGGGCATGGTATTCTGGCATGACAAAGGCTGGACCATTTATCAACAGATCGAGCAATACATTCGCGAAAAATTGCGAGTGAACGGCTACGGCGAAGTCAAGACTCCGCAGATCGTCGATCGCAGCTTGTGGGAAAGGTCGGGTCACTGGGATAAATTCAGTGCGATGATGTTCACGACCAATTCGGAAAATCGCGATTACGCGGTCAAGCCGATGAACTGTCCGTGCCACATCCAGATTTACAACCAAGGCATCAAGAGCTATCGCGATTTGCCGGTCCGCTTGGCCGAATTCGGTTCCTGTCACCGTAACGAGCCGTCGGGTACCCTGCACGGTTTGATGCGGGTCCGCAACTTTGTCCAGGACGATGCCCATATTTTCTGCACAGAAGATCAGATCCAGTCCGAGGTTTCGGCGTTCATCGATCTTTTGTTCGAAGTGTACAAAGACTTCGGCTTCGATCAAGTGATCATCAAATTGTCGACACGCCCTGAAAACCGGGTCGGAGATGACGCGGTTTGGGACAAGGCGGAAGGCGCTCTTGAGTTGGCCTTGAACAACAAAGGCCTGGACTGGCAATTGCAACCTGGGGAAGGGGCTTTTTACGGTCCGAAGATCGAATTTTCATTAAAAGATTGCATTGGCCGGGTTTGGCAGTGCGGCACGATACAGGTGGATTTTTCGATGCCGGCCCGGTTGGATGCCAGTTATATCGGCGAAGACAGCGCTCGCCATGTGCCGGTGATGCTGCACAGAGCGGTGTTGGGCTCGCTGGAGCGTTTCATCGGTATTCTGATCGAGCAATACGCCGGAAATTTTCCGTTGTGGCTGGCGCCCGTCCAGGTCGTCGTGATGAATATTACCGACAAACAGGCCGATTACGCCGAACAAGTGCGTCTGGAGCTGGAAAAACAAGGTCTTAGAGTTAAAATTGACTTGAGAAACGAGAAGATAGGCTTTAAAATCCGCGAGCATTCCATGCAGCGTGTACCGTATTTACTGGTAATCGGCGACAAAGAGATGGAGAATAGGACCGTCGCGGCGCGTACGCAGCAAGGTGACGATCTGGGAAGTCTGGCGGTTTCGGAGTTGGTTGAACGCTTGAAACACGAGATTGCCGACAGGAAATAATAACAACGTGGAGGATTAGGGTATCAGCTCTAAAAAAGATGCAACACGCTTAAACACCGATATAACCGCTAGACGGGTTCGGGTGATAGGCGCAGAAGGTGAACAAGTCGGTGTAGTCTCAATAAACGAAGCTTTACAGCTTGCTTACGACGCAAATCTGGATCTTGTCGAGATTTCGCCGAATGCCGATCCTCCCGTTTGTAAAATCATGGATTTTGGCAAGTATCAGTTTGAGCAGAACAAAAAACTGCAAGCTGCCAAGAAGAAACAAAAGCAAATCCAGATTAAGGAAATCAAGTTCCGACCGGGCACCGAAGAAGGTGATTACCAGGTCAAGATTCGGAGTTTGGTCAAATTCCTCAACGAGGGCGATAAAACCAAGATTACCGTGCGTTTTAAAGGTCGCGAACTGACTCACCGTGAGTTGGGTATGGACTTGTTGAAGCGTATCGAAACCGACCTGGAAGAGCTGGCCTCCGTCGAGCAATTCCCCAAGTTGGAAGGTCGGCAGATGGTCATGGTTATGGCCCCGAAAAGAAAGAAATAATTAAGATTTCGCCGTTTCGATAAACGGTAGTCCGCGCGGGATGGTGCGGTCTTAAGGGCGTTTTGCCCAAAAATTCAATGGGGCCAAGCATTTTGCCTCACTGGGTTTTTTCTCAGGGATTATTACTTTGACTCATTGGAGAAAACAAATGCCAAAACTGAAAAGCCACAGTGGCGCGGGTAAGCGCTTCAAGAAAACCGGCACCGGCGGTTTCAAATGCAAGCAATCGCATAAGCGTCATATCCTGACCAAAAAAACCACCAAACGTAAAAGACAATTGCGTAAAACAGCCATCCTGCATCCATCGGATACGCCATTGGTAGCACGCATGCTGCCTTATAGTTGATCGATTCGTCATTTGCAGAGAGAGTTAAAACATGGCTAGAGTTAAACGCGGTGTCACCGCTAGAGCAAGACACAAAAAAATCCTGAAATTGGCTAAAGGCTATTATGGCGCCCGCAGCCGAGTCTATCGCGTCGCCAAGCAAGCGGTCATTAAGGCCGGCCAGTACGCTTACCGCGACCGTAAGGCTAAAAAACGCCAATTCCGCGCTCTGTGGATCGTGCGTATCAACGCTGCCGCGCGTCAGTTCGGCATATCCTACAGTCGCTTGATCAACGGTTTGAACAAAGCCAATGTTGCCATCGATCGCAAAGTCCTGGCCGATTTGGCCGTGCGCGACATCGAAGCGTTTGGCGAGATAGCCAAAGTCGCTATCGCCAACCAAAGCAAACCGTAACAAAATCCGAGTCGTCCGCGCGGACGACTCGCGGTCGCTACCTCTCCGCCAAGGCGGGGAGGGCTCCCCGGGAATCCGCTAAAGGGAGCGGTTACCCCCTCAATGTCAGACTATAGTGAGCTGAGTCGTGTCGGCTGGTATCGAAGATATTATTACGCAGGCATTACAAGCGCTTGCCAATGCACAAGATCTGGAACAGCTGGATCAGATCAGGGTTCATTATTTGGGCAAAAAAGGCCTGTTTACGGAGCGCATGAAGGCCCTGGGCGGTTTGGACCCCGAGCAGAGACGGAGTGTCGGTCAAGTTATCAATAATGCCAAAACCGCCTTTCAGGACGCGCTCGAAACGCGTAGGCAGTTGCTGGAGAATGCCGAACTCGAGGCTCGTTTGGCTGCGGGGCGAATCGACGTCACGTTGCCCGGTAGAGGGCAATCCAGCGCCGGACTGCATCCGGTAACCGTCACCCAGCGACGCATCGCTAAGATTTTCGCGGACGCCGGTTTTACGATCGCCGAAGGTCCGGAAATCGAAGACGATTACCACAATTTCGGCGCGCTCAACATACCCGAGCATCACCCGGCCAGGGCGATGCACGATACCTTTTATTTCGATGCGCATACCGTGCTGCGCACCCATACGTCGCCGGTACAAATTCGGGTCATGGAATCGGAGAAGCCGCCGCTGAAAGTCATCGCGCCCGGCCGCGTCTACCGTTGCGATTCCGATATGACCCATTCGCCGATGTTTCATCAGGTTGAGGGCTTTCTGGTCGATACCGACGTCAGCTTCGGCGACCTGAAGGGCGTCATATTCGAATTCCTGCGGGCTTTTTTTGAGAAGGAAGTCGACGTCAGGTTTCGGCCGTCTTATTTCCCGTTCACCGAGCCGTCGGCGGAGTTCGACGTTTCATGCGTCATGTGCGACGGCCAGGGCTGTCGCGTCTGTAAACAGACAGGTTGGCTGGAAGTTGGCGGATGCGGGATGATCCATCCGGAAGTCTTCAAGTCGGTCGGTATCGATCCCGAGCAATACTCGGGTTTCGCCTTCGGAACCGGTGTTGAGCGCTTGGCAATGATGCGTTACGGTATCAACGACCTGCGGATGTTCTTCGAAAACGACTTGAAATTTTTGCAACAGTTTAGGTAACGGTGGATTGAATCATGCAAGTTAGCGAAGCCTGGTTGAGGGAGCTGGTTAACCCGCCGATCGATACCGCCGCCTTGGTTGCTCAACTGACGATGGCCGGCTTGGAAGTCGATGCGGTCACGCCGGTCGCGGCGGAATTCAGCGGCGTCGTCGTCGCGGAAGTGCTGTCGACCGAGCAGCACCCCAACGCCGATAAGTTAAGAGTCTGTCGAGTCAATGTCGGCCAAGCCGAGCCTCTGCAAATCGTTTGCGGTGCCAGCAATGTCCGGCCTGGTTTGAAGGTGCCGGCCGCTCTGATTGGCGCGATCTTGCCCGGCGACTTCAAAATCAAGGAATCCAAGTTACGCGGTGAATTATCGTTCGGCATGCTGTGTTCGGAAAAAGAACTCGGCCTTGCGGCGACTTCCGACGGTTTGATGGAGTTGCAAAGCGACGCGCCGGTAGGCGTGGATATTCGCGAATATCTGTTGTTGAACGACAATATTATCGAGTTGGGATTGACGCCTAATCGAGCCGATTGCCTCAGTGCGGTTGGCGTTGCCAGGGAAATGGCGGTATTGAACAAGCAGGCGTTTACGCCAACCGAACCCGCCGCCGCCGAAATCGGTCATTCGGACGTGCTGGAAGTTCAGGTTGAAGCACCGGAAGCGTGCCCGGTTTATTTGGGACGCTTGATTAAAGGGATCGCTAGGGATGCTAAAACCCCGCTCTGGATGTTGGAGCGCTTGCGTCGTAGCGGTGTCCGCGGCTTGAGCGCGGTTGTCGATGTCACCAATTACGTGCTCTTGGAATTGGGTCAGCCCTTGCATGCATTCGATGCGGCGAAACTGGCCGCGCCCGTCGTCGTTCGGCGCGCTAAGGCGGGCGAATCGCTGGCGTTGTTAAACGACCAAACCATCGAGTTGGACGAAGACAGTCTGGTTATTGCCGATCAACGCCAATCCCTGGCATTGGCCGGTGTGATGGGCGGCAAGAGCAGTGCGGTATCGGATCAAACTTGCGATATTTTCTTGGAATGCGCATTCTTCACGCCGATTAGCGTAGCCGGCAAGGCTCGGCAATATGGCTTGCATACCGATTCGTCCCACCGTTTCGAACGTGGCGTCGATTTCAGATTGCAACATCGGGCCCTCGAGCGCGCGACGCAATTGATACTTGAGATTGCGGGTGGTAGCGCTGGTCCGATCACGGAAGCGGTCGACGAAGATGCGCTGCCGGCCCGTAGTCCGGTCAAGTTGCGTAGCGACCGAATTGCGAAGATACTCGGAATCGAGTTGTCCAACGAAGCGGTCGCAACCTTATTCCAGGGCTTGGGAATGACGGTTGCGCAAGTCGCGGATGGTTGGGAAATCACCCCGCCAGGATTTCGTTTCGATATAGCCATCGAAGCGGATCTATTGGAAGAAATCGGCCGCATCCATGGTTATAACAACCTGCCCAGCAGCAATTTGCGCATGCGCGCCGAACTGGGCAAAGCGCCGGAAAATCGCTTGACGCTCGAGCGGTTGCAAGACGCATTGGTGGATAGAGGCTATCAGGAAGTTATCACGTACAGCTTTGTCGATGAAGCGATGCAAAACGCCGTCGCACCCGGTGCCGAATTTATACGGATTCAAAACCCGATTTCGTCGGAACTGGCGGTCATGCGTACCACGCTCTGGTGCGGTCTATTGAACGCCGCGCTTTACAACACTCATCGCCAACAAAGTCGAGTTCGCTTGTTCGAGTCCGGCCTGCGTTTCGTATATCGCGATGGTCAGATCCAGCAGCAAAAAATGCTCGCCGGGCTGGCCCTGGGTAGCGTTCATGCGGAACAATGGGCAGAGAAGACCCGTAGGGTCGATTTCTTCGATGTAAAGGCTGATGTCGAAGCTCTACTCGCGTTAGGTGCGTCAGCCGCCGGTTTCCGCAGTGCTCAACATTCGGCCCTGCATCCTGGTCAGTCGGCTGAAATCGTTGGTTTAGAGGGCGACAGTATCGGTTGGCTGGGAATGTTGCATCCTTTGTTGGAAAAGCAGTTGGGTTTCGATAGTCCGGTATTTTTATTTGAATTGGCTCTCGATGCTTTAACGATTCGGCAAGTGCCCAGTTTCAGCTCGCTGTCTAAATTTCCGTCGGTACGTCGGGATTTAGCATTGGTGGTCGATCAGGCCGTTGCCGCCGGCGATATCGTCCGTTGTGTCCTAGACTGTCGGGAACCGGCTATTCGGGAAGCGGCGATTTTCGACGTCTACCAAGGGCAAGGCGTCAGTGAGGGTCACAAAAGCGTGGCCTTGAGCGTGGTATTACAGGATTTCGAGCAAACTCTGACCGACACTGAAATTGATGCTATATTTCGCAGGGTGCTCGATACTTTGGCGACCAATCTGAATGCAAAATTGAGGGAGTGATTGTGGCATTAACCAAAGCAGACATTGCGGAAAGACTTTTCGAAGACCTAGGCTTGAACAAACGAGAAGCCAAGGAAATTGTCGAATTGTTTTTCGAAGAAATTAAACGTTGCCTGGAGACCGGGGAGCAAGTGAAAATTTCCGGATTCGGCAAATTCGAGCTGAGAGACAAAAACGGCCGACCGGGCCGTAACCCCAAAACCGGAGAAGAAATCCCGATTACTCCACGCCGGGTCGTGACGTTCAGAACCGGACAGAAACTGAAAGCCCGAGTGGAAGCCTATGCTGGAACCCAGTAATAACAACGAGTTGCCGGTTATACCGGCGAAGCGCTATTTCACGATAGGCGAAGTTAGCGAACTATGCGGGGTTAAGCCCCACGTATTGCGATACTGGGAGCAGGAGTTTAGCGAACTCAGTCCGGTAAAACGCCGTGGCAACCGCCGTTATTACCAACGACACGACGTATTACTGATACGGCAAATCAGAGCGCTGTTGTACGAGCAAGGCTACACGATAGGCGGCGCCAGGGCGCATCTGGCCAGCGGTAGCGCCAAGGAAGACACGCTAAGGACCAAGCAGCTTATCCACCAGATGATAAGCGAACTGGAAGATATTTTAGAACTTTTGAAGTGATCAATCGGCAAAGCCGTGCTACAATAACCGGCTAATTTAGTTCATCAGCATTTCTTTTCGGGGCGTAGCGCAGCCTGGTAGCGCACTTGTCTGGGGGGCAAGTGGTCGTGGGTTCAAATCCCGCCGTCCCGACCAATTAAATCAACTACTTATAAAGCATGTGGTTGCTATAAGTTTCAGAATTGTCATTTCGGCACAACAATTTTCAATGCTTGCCGACTGATCGTTACTGGAAAGCTACTTACTCTCTTTGCTCTAGCCGGACTTGGTTAAAATCCCGGTCATCCAAATTAGTTGCAAACTAATCCCGGCCTGATTCCCAAATTTTCTGGCAATATCTAAGTTCAGCGATTCTAACGTTATACTATTCGGCCAACCGAATCGTTAGATAGGACTCCTGATTTACGGATAGAAACGAAAAGAAGGCCCTCAGCGAAACCGACATCTGCGACCTTTTCATCACTCCAGCTATCCGCGACGCCGGCTGGGACACCATCCGACAAATTCGCCGCGAAGTAACTTTAACCCCCGGCCCCATCGTCGTTCGTGGCAATGTTTCCTCGCGCAATAAGAAAAAAAGAAATTTGCCGACTATGTGCTGTACTGGGAACCCGGCGTGCCAGTTGCGGTAGTTGAAGCCAAAGACAACAGCCAAACCGTCAGCCACGGCCTGCAACAAGCTTTGGGCTATGCCGAAATCCTGCAAGTGCCTAGCGCTTTCAGTTCCAACGGAGACGCTTTTACCGCCCATAACAAGGTACCAAATCCCGGCGACGATATGGAAACCGAATTTGCACTGGATGCCTTTCTGCCTCCTGACCTAGTTTGGCAACGCTACAAACACTATCGCGGTATCGCCGACCAAAACGAAAAACTGGTCATTCAGTCCCGAGGCTTCCGGTTTCTGGACTGGGGCGAAGTCTCAGCAGCGCCGCCATTTATCGGCCACGAGGTGCCAATTGCTAAACTGACACTTGTCGCGTGCTAATTGCCCACAGTTTGAACATTGCACTAAGCCGGTTGTGACCTCGTGTTCTACGTTCAAAACATGTTCCGCATGGCTTAGCGCCGCTGCCATGGTTGTCGCATCCTGACTGCACTACCCGAGGAGTTCATTGATGATGCTGGGATCGTTTTCGCCAATGCCTACCCAGTAATCGAGTGGCTTCTGACGATCACTGGCTGATAGCTCTACTTTCAGCTTGATGCTCTTTTTGTCTGACGGAACCTGCGGAACCTCTGTTATTAAATTAAAACAGGCTAAAAATTGCGTTTCAGGTAAAATCCGCAGTCCAAATCCGGCGCGATCCCGCCGCCGGCAATCTCTGCTATTCTGACATTTCCCTCTTGTTATCAAATGGATATGAGTTTTTTTGCTCGCGTGATTTTTTTGGCGCTTTGCCTGTATTCCGCAGTCGGCCGAGCTGCCGATGTCGACAATGTCGGCTTTCTGATTTTGAATTACCACGACATTCTGGAAGAGGAAGAGCGAGTGCCGCCGTTCGACAGGATCGCGGTCAACAAAACCCATCTGGAAGACCACTTCGCCTGGCTGAAAAAGAACAACTACCATGTCATCAGCATTCAGGATTTAGTGGATGCCCAGCACGGCGAGAAGGCGCTGCCCAGCAAGGCGGTGATTCTGACCTTCGACGACGGCTATTTGAGTTTTTATACCCGAGCCTTGCCCTTGTTGAAAAAGTACAAGTATCCGGCGACGTTGGCGGTGGTCGGTTCGTGGTTGGATCAAAAAGCCTCGCACAACAATATTCCGCTGATGAGCGCGGCCCAGGTTCGCGAAGTGATGGCCAGCGGTTTGGTCGAGATCGCTTCGCATAGCTACGACCTGCATCATGGCGTGGTCGCCAATCCGCAAGGTAGTGAAGAAAGCGCCGTCACGTCCAGACTTTACAGCAGCGAATACGAAGAATACGAAAAAGACGAGGATTATCGAAAACGCCTGTTTCAGGAGCTTAATAAGAGTTCGGAGCGACTGTTGCAGGTGTTGGGTCAGCGGCCCCGCGTGATGGTATGGCCCTACGGCGAATACAACACCATCGCGCTGGAAGCCGCCAAAATGGCCGGCATGTCATTGACGATGGGCTTGGACGACGGGGTGAACACGCTGGCCAACGTTCACGCGATGAAACGGATGATGTTGGCCGACGATCCCAATGTTCAACAATTCGCGGAAATCGTCACCAAGAAACGCGTGGGGAGAGAGTTGCGGGTCGCGCATGTGGACATGGATTATATCTACGACGACGACGAGGAGCAGACCGCCAAAAACTTGAGCGCGTTGGTCGAACGGATCGCGCAGAGCGGCGCCAATACTGTTTATCTACAAGCCTATTCCGATCCCGATGGCGACGGCAACGCCGATAAATTGTATTTCCCGAATCGGCACCTGCCGGTACGCCGGGATATGTTTAATTACGTGGCGTTTCAATTGCGTAAGCGTGCCGGCGTCAAAGTTTATGCCTGGATGCCGATCATGGCCTACAAGGCCGACGTGCCATTGAAGTGGTATGTCAAGGAATGGCGGGACGGCGAGCCGCAGTTATCTCGGCACGTCTACACCCGCTTGTCGCCGTTCAACCCGGAAGCTCGCCAATTCGTCGGCGAAATTTACGAGGACTTGTCCAAGCACTGCGATTTCAACGGTATTTTGTTTCATGACGACGGCATTCTGTCCGATTTCGAGGATGTGTCGCCCCAGGCATTGGAGTTTGCCCGCGACGTTTGGGGATTGCCGGGCGAATTCGACAAACTCCACGCTTCCAGCGAACTGCGTCTCCGCTGGGCGCAACACAAGACCGAGTTGATCGGCCAGTTCACCGACTATTTGACCGATCGAGTGCGCTTTTACCGCCCCTATATTTCGACCGCGCGCAATTTTTATTCGCTGCCTTTGTTGAAGCCGTATAGCGAGGAGTGGTATGCCCAATCGTTTCCGGCCTTTATGAAGCATTACGACTATGTGGCGATCGAGGCGATGCCGTTCATGGAAGATGCCGAGAATCCCAAGCAATGGTTGACGGAATTGGTGCAGAAAACCGCGCAAGTGCCTGGCGGCTTAGACAAAATGGTGTTCGAACTGCAAACGGTGAATTGGAAAAAACAGCAGGACATCCCGATGGCGGTATTCGGCGAACAATTTCAGATTCTGAAAAAAAACGGCGCCAAGCACATCGGCTATTATCCGGATAACCTGTATCACGACCAGCCCAAGTTGGAAGAATTGAAGAAGTATTTTCCGGTCGCCAGGAAGGAATAAGCCCTTATGGATGACATCATGGCTCAACCGTGGTTCGAACAGCTGATTGACTGGAAACTGCTGTTGCAGGAACGTTTGCAAGACTTACCTTGGGAGCACATCGACGAATGGTTGTCGCGCTTCGTATTTTACTATCCGTTGCTGATGGCCTACGTCTGGATGCTGGGCGGCATCCTGTATTACTGGCGTTGGGAACGCAAGCGCGGTAGCGTTTGGTCGGACGTTCCGGATTTGGCCGAATACCCGCCGGTGTCGATTCTGATCCCTTGTTACAACGAGGGCGAGAATGTCCGCGAGACCATCGAATACTTACTGCACCAGAAATACCCGAATTTCGAAATTATCGCGATTAACGACGGCAGCAAGGACAATACCCTGGAAATTCTGCACGAGTTGGCCGACCAACATTCCAAGCTTAGAGTCGTGAATCTGGCCAGCAACCAAGGCAAGGCCGTGGGTTTGCGGACGGCGGCCTTGTTGGCCAACAGCGAGATTCTGATCGGCATCGACGGCGATGCGCTATTGGCGCCCAATGCGACCGCCTGGATCGTCAGGCATTTTTTGGAAGATCCGAACGTCGGCGCGGTGACCGGCAATCCGCGTATCCGCAATCGCTCGACGCTGCTGGGCAAGATTCAGGTCGGCGAATTTTCGGCGATCGTCGGCATGATCAAGCGCGCGCAGCGCTCTTACGGACATATCTTTACGATTTCCGGCGTGATAGCGGGCTTTCGCAAGTCCGCGTTGCACGATGTCGGCTATTGGAGTCCGGACATGGTGACCGAGGACATCGACATCAGTTGGAAGTTGCAACTGGCCGGCTGGATGATACGCTTCGAGCCGAATGCCTTATGCTGGGTGCTGATGCCGGAGACCTTGAAGGGCTTGTGGAAACAGCGTAGCCGCTGGGCGCAAGGCGGCGTCGAGGTGATGCTGCGCTATTTTCGCTCGCTGTTTAACTGGCGCAGCCGCGGTATGTGGCCTTTATACCTGGAATGCTGCATTAGTCTGAGCTGGGCGTTTTTGGTCGTGGGAATGTTGGCTTGGGTGCCTTGGCAATGGGTTTCCGCCCAGCAGCCGGCCGAGGCCCTGGAGGACCTGTCGCCGCATTGGACCAGCATGCTGTTGTGCGTGACCTGCCTGATCCAATTTGGGGTGAGTCTGGCGATCGATGCGCGCTATGAGCGCCAGAACGGCCAGTCCGCGCAGCATTACTACTGGATGATTTGGTATCCGATCGTGTATTGGTTGATCAATGTCGGCACGACCATCAACGGCTGCATCAGCGCATTGCGTAAGAAGCGCGGTCAACGAGCGGTCTGGGTCACCTTGGACAGAGGTTTGCGGAGCAAATGAAGGATATCATCATCAATCAGCCGCACCTGCAAAGCGTGCGGCAGAAGCTTGGTTCGGCGTTGCTGGCGCTCGCGAGTTGGCTGTTGTGGCTATATTTCTTAACACCCTTGTTCACGCTTGGGGCCTGGTTGATGGGTTTGAAGAGTCTGTCCGACGAAATCCGCTGGTTCGGCGGCTACAAAACCCTGTTGGAGCTGATGCAGCTCTATGCCGAAATTATATTGGTCATCGCGCTGCTTTGGTTGGTGTGGACGGTCTATCTGGCTTGGCTACGTGCGCATCGTCCGCCGCATCGGCCGCCGCCGGTGACCGATTCGCAGTTGGCCACCGCCTTCAAAGTCGACGTCGAGTTGTTGAGCAAAGCGCGTACGGGTAATAAGTTGACCGTGCATTTCGACGACCACGCCGTCATTACCCGGATTGGCGACAGTTCTTGATCCCGCGGGCGGGTCGCCGGCGGCGGTGGCTTTTGTCCGGACGGGGCTTGGTGCTACACTGTAAACACCCGTATTTAAGGATCAATGACCATGCAGCTTGCAATCTCGGCGCTAGGCAACAAGGCTAGCGGCTTCATCGTGGAAATTTTATCGGCATTGAGCGCCTGTCAGTGCACGGTGATCGAGTTGCGTACCGCCAATTTGACTCAATTGAGTTCCGCCTATCTGTTGATATCCGGCAACTGGAATCATATCGCTAAATTGGAAGGTATGCTGGATGCGGTCAAGCTACGCTTCAACCTGCAAATCAGCTATCTGAGGCCCGAGGACGGCAAGTCGGAGATTGAGGGCGTGCCGTATACGCTGGAAACTATTTCGGTGGATAAGGATGATGTGTTGTTCGCGGTGAGTGCGTTTTTGCTGGAGCGGGGCATCACGATCGAGGAAGTCAGTGCCAGCCGCCATCAAGCGCCGTTCTTCAACAATCCGGTTCTATCCAGCCGTTTCGTTCTGCTGGTTCCGCCGGACGTGCGGATTCTGTCGTTGCGGGAAGAGTTTTTGGATTTCTGCGACACCTTGAATATCGATGCGATTTTGGAACCTATCAAAAGGTAACGTGATGACTCTTTCTATTGGCGCCCCTGTTCCTGATTTTGAAATTGCCGCCACCGGCGATAAAACCATTCGTCTCGGCGACTACCGGGGTAGGAAACTGGTTTTGTATTTCTACCCCAAAGACAATACGCCGGGCTGCACTCAGGAAGGTATTGCGTTTCGCGATAATATAGACCGCTTCTCTCAATTGAATGCGGTGATCTTCGGGATTTCCCGCGACAGCGTTAAAGTACACGAAGGCTTTAAAGCCAAGCAACAATTTCCGTTCGATCTGCTGGCCGACCAGGACGAGGCGCTTTGTCGTTTGTTCGATGTGATCAAGACCAAGAACATGTACGGCAAACAAGTATTAGGCATCGAGCGTAGTACCTTCGTCATCGACGAAAACGGGGTATTGCTGAAGGAATGGCGTAAGGTTCAGGTTAAAATTCATATCCCGGAAGTCTTGGCCTATTTGGAAAGTCTGGCCTGATTCCCCGGTCGAGCCGGCCCTCCCTAGGTGTTTAAGGAATCGCTAGGGAAGTCCCCGTTGGGTTAATTCGCGCGATTGCCGCCCAAAAAGCAATCTGCCGCCGCTTAGTTGGAACGCCCGATACCCGATAGGTTTTCCGGCCTGATTTCAACTTCTTACGAGCGCTAGGCCGCGCCCGCTCTAGCGTTCGTTCCATTGCCCGTCCTAGCTCGCGGCCCGCTTAAGATTGTTTAATCGGGTGGTTTTGGCGATAATGCCGTGACATATTAATCATTTGGACACCAAACATGAACGAAATGCTGACCTCCGGAATTGAAGTCATGTTGATTGGCATGGGCATGGTTTACGCATTTTTGGCCATGCTGATCGTCGCGATCAGCTTAATGTCGGCGTTTATCCAACGCTATTTTCCGGAACTGCCGGCTCAGTATCCGGATGCTCCGGTCGCTCAAAGCGGTGACAAAGCCGTGGTTGCCGCCATCGCGGCGGCGGTACATCAATACCGCAAGAAACATCGAAAAGCATAAGCCTTGCCCAAAAGGCATCGATATACGACCCAAAAAAGTCATTAGGAGATAGAGAGTGGAAAAGGTTATCAAGCCCCTGGGAATCACCGAGGTGGTGTTGCGAGACGCCCATCAGTCGATTCTGGCAACTCGGTTGCGTATCGAGGATATGCTGCCGATCTGCGCGCAGTTGGATCAAATCGGCTACTGGTCGCTCGAGTCTTGGGGCGGTGCCACTTTCGACGCTTGCGTGCGCTATTTGGGTGAAGATCCTTGGGAGCGTTTGCGCTTGCTCAAAAAAGCCATGCCCAACACGCCGCAACAGATGTTGTTTCGCGGCCAGAATATTCTAGGCTATCGGCACTATGCCGACGATGTAGTCGATAAATTTGTCGAGCGTTGCGTCGTAAACGGTATCGATGTGTTCCGGATATTCGACGCGATGAATGACATGCGCAATATCGAACGTGCCGTCAAAGCTGTTTTAAATACCGACGCTCACGCCCAAGGCACGATTTCGTACACCACCAGCCCGGTACATACCATTAAAAAGTGGGTCGAACTCGGCAAACAGATCGAGGACATGGGGGCCCATTCCATCTGTATCAAGGACATGGCCGGTCTGTTGACGCCTTATGACGCCTACGAATTGGTCAGCAAGCTGAAACGAGCGGTGGCCGTCCCTATCCATATGCAATGCCATGCCACCACCGGCCTGAGTGTCGGGACCTATATCAAGGCGATAGAGGCCGGCGTCGATAACGTCGATACCGCGATCTCGTCGCTGAGCATGACTTATGGTCACAGCCCCACCGAAACGGTCGTGGCGATGATGGCCGGTCAAAAGCGCGACACCGGCCTGGATTTGGTCAAGCTGGAACGTATCGCCGATTATTTCAGGGAAGTCCGTAAAAAATACGCGCAATTCGAAGGCAGTTTGAAAGGCGTGGACGGCCGCATCCTGATTTCGCAGGTACCCGGCGGCATGCTGACCAATATGGAAAGTCAATTGAAGGAGCAGGGGGCTTCCGATCGTTTCGACGAGGTACTGCTCGAGATTCCCAAGGTTCGCAAGGATCTCGGTTACATCCCCTTGGTAACGCCAACCTCGCAAATTGTCGGTACTCAGGCCGTGTTGAACGTGTTGTCCGGCGAACGTTACAAAACCATCAGCAAGGAAACCGCGGGGGTATTGAAAGGCGAGTACGGTGCGACGCCCGCGCCTGTCGATAAGGCATTACAGGCCAGAGTGTTGAATGGCGGTGAGCCGATCACGTGCCGGCCGGCCGATTTGTTGGAGCCGGAAATGGATAAGTTGATCGCCGAGGTTAAAGCCAAGGCGGCGGCCGATAACGTCAAATTGGCCGAGAATGTCGAGGAAGATGCGTTGATCGACGGTTTGTTTGCTCAAGTCGGTTGGAAGTTCATTCAAAACCGAGGCAACCCTGCCGCGTTCGAACCTGCTCCCGGCGCCGAGCCCGCGGCCGTCGTTGCCGCGCCGACGCCGGCGCAGATTAGCTCGGAAGCTCCGGCTGAAAGCTATACCGTCAACGTGGACGGCAAGAATTTCCACGTGGTGGTCGCTCCGGGCGGCGGCGCGGCCGAGATCGTTGTACAGCCGATTGCCAGCAAATTGGTCATCGACGAAAGCGGCCCGATGTTGGCGGCTACCGCGCCCATCGTCAGCGGCAAGGGCGTGGTCGAGTCGCCGCTGGCCGGCGTGGTATTGCGAGTTAATGTCAACGTCGGTTCGCATTTGTCGGAAGGCGACGTGGTGTTGATCATGGAAGCCATGAAAATGGAAACCGAGATTCGCGCCAAGGTGGCCGGCATCGTTAGCGCCGTCAACGTCAGGCAGGGCGACTCGGTGGCGGTCGGCGACATCCTGGTCACGTTGTAAATATTCGTCAGGCCTTTATCGAACCAATCAAGAGCTCCATGGAAAATATCAGACTATTGTGGGAAAACACCGGCATCTATAACGCGACCGGATCGCAGGTCGCTATGATGGCGGTCGGATTTCTATTGCTGTATTTGGCCATTAAAAAAGGGTTTGAACCCCTGTTGTTGCTGCCTATCGGTTTCGGCGCGGTACTGAGCAATATTCCAGCCGCCGGCATGATAGACGAGGGCGGTATCTTGTACTACATGTATTACGGCATTAAAGCCGGCGTGTTTCCGTTGTTGATCTTCATGGGTGTCGGTGCGATGACTGACTTCGGCCCGATGCTGGCCAATCCGAAAACCTTGTTTTTGGGGGCCGCCGCCCAGTTCGGCATCTTCGCCACATTGTTCGGCGCTTTGGCTTTGAATGCGGTTCCGGGCATGCAATTCAGCTTGCGGGAAGCCGCCGCGATCGCGATTATCGGCGGCGCCGACGGTCCTACCGCGATTTACGTAGCCTCCAAATTGGCGCCGGAATTACTTGGCGCTATCGCGGTGGCCGCTTATTCTTACATGGCGCTGGTGCCGTTGATTCAACCGCCGATTATGCGAGCGCTGACCAGCGAAGCCGAGCGCCGGATCGAAATGCAGCAATTGCGTAGCGTCGGCAAGACCGAAAAAATTGTGTTCCCATTGATGTTGCTGGTGTTAACCGCCTTCTTGCTGCCGTCGGCCGCGCCGCTGGTCGGGATGTTTTGTCTGGGCAATCTGATGAATGCTAGCGGTGTGGTTGACCGCTTGAGTAAAACCGCACAGAACGAAATGATTAACATCGTCACGATCTTTTTAGGTTTGTCGGTCGGATCCAAACTCAGCGCCGAAGCCTTTTTGAAAGTCCAGACCTTGGGCATCCTGGGTTTGGGGGCGATCGCGTTCGCGATCGGTACCGCCAGCGGCGTCATCATGGCCAAGATCATGAACCGCTTCAGCAGCACGCCGATCAATCCGCTGATCGGTGCCGCCGGCGTCTCGGCGGTGCCGATGGCGGCCAGGGTCGCCAATAAAATCGGTCTGGAGAGCAACCCGCACAATTTCTTGTTAATGCACGCGATGGGGCCGAACGTGGCAGGCGTGATCGGCTCTGCGGTTGCGGCCGGTGTGTTGTTGAGTTTGGTGCGTTGATAGTCTGACCAATTTTATGACAGCCGAAGCCGAGGCTCGAAAGCCGAGTGTTCTTTGGCTAACCTCAAGCTATCCGCGCTACCAAAACGATAGCGCATCGGTTTTTCTACGCTACTTGGCCGAAGCGCTTGCCAAACAAAATTTCGATATTCGGGTGTTAGCCCCCGATCATCCGGATCAATGTTCATACGACTCCGCCGTTTCCCTCCAGCATTTTCGTTACAGTTTCAATCGACGTAAACAGGCCCTGGCGTACGGTTCTGGCATATTGCCAAATCTGCGAGTTAGACCGACGCTGATTTTTCAGGTGCCTGGGTTCATCGCGGCGATGTTTTTCCGCGCCGCCAGAGAAATCGTCCGTGATAAACCCACGTTGCTTCATGCCCACTGGATTTTTCCGCAAGGCACACTGGCTGTGGTGTTAGGCAAACTGTTTAAGATCCCGGTGTTAGTCACCGCGCATGGCGCGGATGCGTTCGGATTAACTGGGCCTGGGCTGGCGGCGATAAAGCGCTGGACCGTCCAGCAGGCATCGGCTTGGACTAGCAATACCCAGGCGACGGCCGGAGCAGTGGCTTGCAAGCATTGCGGTGCGGTTATTTTACCGATGGGCATACCCTTCGACTGCTTCGCGGCGGTTTCTAAACCGATAGTGACCGATAAAAGTCATCCCGAAAAATACGTGGTGTTGTTCATCGGTCGCTTAGTCGAAAAGAAGGGCGTGACCGATTTAATCATGGCGTGCGCCCGGCTGCCAAATGAGTTACACGAGCGAGTCGAGCTAAGGATTATTGGTGATGGCGAGGAACGGCAAGCGCTCGAAATGCAAGCCCTACGCTCGGGTATCTCGCACCATGTGACATTTCTCGGACGAATCGCGAACCACGAGTTACCGGACCACTACGCAAATGCCGATATATTTGTTGCCCCGTCGATAGTCGATTCGAGCGGCGATACCGAAGGGCAGGGCGTTATATTGCTGGAAGCCATGGCGGCTGGGGTACCTGTGGTCAGCACCAGAACCGGCGGTATCGGCGAAGTGATCGAACACGCCGTGAACGGTATTTTGGTTGAGCCTAATTGTCCGGAACAATTGGCCGAAGCCCTGACGACCTTGATTCAAGATCGGCAATATCGTCAACGATTGAGTGACGCGGGGAAAATCACCGCGAGTAAATACGATTGGAAAGCGGTTTCCGAGACGTTTGCGACCGTTTACCAGAAACTCATTCCCGATTGTAAGTATGGATGCGGTTAGCTAGCCCTCTCCAAGAAAACTTGGGCGATTTTCAAACTATTAGCGACCACTTGATGCATATCGTAATAAATATATTGGCCGCAACGGCCGATAAAGGTCATATGCTTCAGTTGTTCCGCTTTAGCTTTATAGCGCTTATATAACTGTTGCGGCTCGCCGGATACCGTCTTAACCGGATAATAGCGCTCGAAACGATTGTCCTCGTCGCGGCACGGCATTTCCTTGGTCAGCAACACGTGCTCGGCGCCTAAATTACAACCAGGATATAAACGCCAGTCGGTTTGCCGGGTATAACACCCGTCATCGGTAAAATTTATGGTGGGTGTCGGTTGACTATGTTCCGGCATCAATTGATGCTCAAACTTGATGGACCGATAAGGCAAGCGCCCGAAGCATTCATCGAAATAAACATCGATCGGCATCGAATTGAATACGTGGAAATACTCGTGTTCCATGGCTTTATCGAATTCGCAATTTAAAACAATGGAAATCGCCGGGTGGTCCAATAGCTTTTTGAACAGGCCGATATAACCATCCGCCGGCATAGCCTGAATACTATCGTTAAAGTAATCTGCGTTGTCGTCATAGCGTATCGGCAAACGTTTCAACACTTCGGCCGGTAATTCCGTTAAATCCAAATCCCACATCTTACGTGTGTAACGGCCGAAAAATAACTCGGTTAAATCCGGGCCGAATACGTTTTCCGCTACTTGTCGCGCGTTACTTGGGTTTTCATTCGGAATACGCAAGGTACTCAGGAATACCTTGACCGCCTCTTCATCATAGAGACTTTGCCGATATATGCGGTTAATGGTGGTTCTATTAATCGGCAAAGGCACATAACCTACGTCATCGACCCAGGCTTGAACCTGATGTCGATAAGGTAGCCACTCGGTAAATCGCGACAGATAATCGAAAATCCGCTGGTCGTTGGTATGAAAAATATGCGGACCATATTGGTGAACGCGTAAATTCAAATCCGGATTAATCGGGTCATGCGCATTGCCGGCAATATGGTCGCGTCGGTCGATCACTTTCACGTTAAACCGCCCGCTATCGGCCAACTGCCGTGCAATCACAGCGCCGGCAAACCCGGCGCCAACGATGAGAATATCCGCTATCATGAGTTAATCCATTCGATAAGGCGACGCGCTTGGTCTGCCCAACTGGGAATCGGCAGGCGAACTGTATAGCCGGAGTTCAATAAATAACTAGCCTTGTTGCAGAAGTCGGCCAGATCATCCTGTGTATATAAACATTCCGGGTGATCGCGAAAGGTTTGCCCAACCGCGCCGACATTCGTGGCTAAAATCGGCGTTTCGGTGGCGAGAATCTCGTAGGTCTTTTGCGGAAAGGCGTATCGGCCGAACTCGCTATCGCGCAGACAAATCATTGCCAAGTCAAGCGCGCTATAAAAGCCGTTAATTTGACGATGCGGCAATAGACCCAAATAGTGAACTCGCGGATGATTGGGGATAGGGCAGCTAGGGTCAGTTGGTCCGGCCAACACTAAATGAACCGAACTGTCGTTATCGGCTAATTGCAAAAAGCCGGCGTAGAGCAAATCGACACCGCGATTTTTGTCCAGCGAACCGGCTAAGCCAATTAGTTTTGCATGAGCAGGCAAATTCAGGTGTTGCCTGCATAGAGTTTTATTCTGTGGAAAAAAGTCATTGCCCGCGATCGTGCTTTCCAACGTGATAACGTTGTGATGCTGATATCGCTGCCGGATAAAATTTGAAAGTGGTTCGCTGACACAACTAATGCCTTCGGCGTTTCTTATCGCGAGACGATATAAAGACAAAAGTCCGGGCAATTTTGCCAGCCCGAAACTCTCATAATTATCGTAAAGATCGAGATAATAGGGTATCTTAAAAAGTTTGGCGAATAGAGCGGTTATAACGGCATGAAGACAGTCGGAGCTACCCAATAAAATATCCGGTTCAAATTGCTTAATAAGCAAAAATGTGTTGGCAAAGTACCTCGGCAAACCGGGGACTATTAACCTGCCGGCATCGAAGCCATGCCACTCCAAAGAATTCGAGCTATTATTTATGTGTATAAAATGACCGGAAGTGCAGCGATGGTAGCCAAGACAAATTCCTCGGATATAGTGCCCAATTAATGCTAATTGTTTTGGCAGTTCGTAAAGCCTAGCATAACGGTCGTCGATGACGTCGTGTTGCATATAGTGGCGCTTGCATAAGAAAACAATTCTCATTTAAATTGAGAAATATATTTTCCAGCAAAAAAAATACAGCGATAAATAATAAATGCTGTGTTTTTAATTTTGCTGTTTTTAATGACGCGTGATCCATTTTCTGTTAATAGAATAGCAAAGCTAGAAAATAGCATAAATATATTTAACTGATTGCCAACTGCGATAGAAGGTTTAATAATCGATTTTAATAAAGCTAACGAAAACTTAGTGGCGGACAAATTGGTGTCTATGACATGATGTATTGTGTTATCGCCAAATGCTGAATAGCTTAGTTGACCATAATTATGATCATAAATTACCAAATAATTGTTATCGGGAATTATATCTGGTTGAAAGTGTGTGGCCGTGGTTGGGATGTAAGCCTGGGAAGGCCATTTTCCTCGAATATCATTTTTAAAATCAGTAATGGCTGATTCAACAGAATAAGAATAATCGACAATCCCCATGTAGTGGTAAAATTCCTGCAGTTCTTCGTAAATTGCTAAAAGCTTGGCTACGGCACTTTTAGATTTTGAGTATTTGTTGAAAAAATATAGCTTGTTCCTGACTCTGTAGTAAACACGCCATACATTGGATGGCTTGTAACCATTGAAATGATGCCAAACAACGGAATTTGTATTGCAAAATATTTTCTTGCCAAAAGTCTTTATTCGAGTTGACCATTCGATATCATCCCAGAAGATAAACATATCCGGATCTATTTTGCCAAAAGCAATAATATCACTCATTCTAACGAGCATCGAGCAAGCTGCACAGTAATCAACTTCTAATACGCTCTTATCCGGTCGCTTTGAAATTTTGGATTTACCATGGTTAATTAACCTAACTTTAAAATTATTCCAATCAATATCGCCACCGCATTCTTGTATAATATCGGTACCAGCTATTAATATTTGAGATCCGCAGATACTTGTTTCAAGGCTGCTATCCAAAGTATTAACCAAATGAAGCAAGGCGTCGCTTTCAACGACCACATCGTTATCTAGCAGCCAACAATACTTATATCCGTTATCTTGCGCGTATTGTAAACCTATATTGAAACCGCCAGCTCCGCCAGTATTTTCCGGATTGTTGATAACAATAGTATTTGGAAAGTATTCGGCTATAGCTTCAAAAGTGTGATCGCTTGAGAAATTATCAACCACGATTACATCGTAATTTGGATAATTAAGATGTTGTAATGAATTGAGCAGTTCTAAAACGAATGCTTTCTTATTCCAGGTTACGATGACAATTGCAACTTTAGAGGTCTGCATAATCGTTATTTAGAACTTTTTGATAAATTTTTAAATGAGCCGCTAAAAACATTTCCTTGGCATAGCGTTCTTTGACTATTTGAAGGCCGATTGATCGCCATATCACCAATGTTTCCGGGTTGTTGACGGCGTAATTCAAGCCATCAACTAAACCTTGCACATCGCCGGTTTTTGCAAGCCATCCGGTTTTGTTATGTTCAATAATTTCAGGAACGCCACCGGTTGCAAATGCAATAGCTGGTGTTCCACACGCCATGGTTTCAATGGCGACGGTTGGTAAATTATCAGCCAATGTAGGAAAAAGAAATACATCTGCCGCAGCATAATATTGTGCTAAAAGCTGGTCATTATAAATATATCCAGTATTATAAACATTTAATCCTTGAAAAAGAATTAAATGGCTTTGTTCTAATTTTCCAATGGCCAAAATAAAAGGTGATGGATTTATTTTTTTTAGTGCTTCAACAGCAAGATGCGAGCCCTTTCTAACTTCTGACAAACTAGTCGCCGTTAATAAAACAATAAACCGGTCCTGAGGTAGATTAAGAATGGTTCTAAGTATCCTGCGGTCCAATGGTTTGTAGATATTCGTATCCACATAATTAGGTATTACAAGGGGTGTTATTTTGAAATCGATAACCTTCATCGCTTCTTCTGCCAACCATCTCGATGGGGCGATAGGCACAATCGGCCATTGTTGCAGTAATCGCCGTTTATATTGCTGCATATAGCCTGTTAAATCAATTGATGTCCCCAATGGCAACAAATTTAATTGCGGACAATTATTGCAATGATCATAGTGAGCTTTACAATCCATAGGATATATACAGCCACCAGTAAATGGTGAGCAATCATGAAATGTCCATATAATAGGTTTACGTTTTACAAGCCAAGAGATAGCTAAAGGGGAAAATGTAAATGAAATGTCATGAAAATGATAAAGATCATATTCGACAGTTTTGCGACTCATATGAATCAAAAGCTCAGGCGTTAGAAAGTCTGGAAGTCCAATAGTTCTAGATGTAATTGAGCAAGCACCTTGAATCAGTGATAGCCATTGGCCACCATGGAGCTTATAAGTGTACCAATCAGAATTAATGCTGGGCCGACCTGCCCAGTGATGTGCTGCGTATTCTGAGTTATTGTTTAACAATCGAACTAAACCAGATGCTAGACGACTGCCGCCACCTCCTGTGGCATCCGATTTACTAACGATTGCAATATTCATATTGTCATCATTTAAGAGAATGGCTTAAGATTTTATAATAACTAATGAGCTTTTTATATATAGTGAATGCGATATTCTTTGAGATATAGATAGGACTGCCTCGCCTAATTGTCCTTTCAAGTAGATCAATCTCGTGAGCAATGTTTGCTACAAAGCCAAGTCCGATACTATTGGTACTTAAGTCTTGTCTTAGAAGTTCATTTCTGAGTATTGCGCAGTACTTTGAGTGTATATTATTTATATCGCTCTGATTGTATGAGCTACCTTTAGTTTGGCTGCGACGATGGCAGTTAGCTAAGTATTCTGGTATAAAACCTATATCAAACTCCCTTAAAAAACGAAGATTAAACTCCCAGTCACCAACAACGGGATAGTCTTCACGATATAAACCGATAGTTTCTAACGCGTCACGATGATAAACGAATGATAAATTGGCAATATAATTTCTTCTAGCTAAATGAAATAACGTAACTGAGTCTAATTCTGGTGCGAATGGGTAAGAGCATATTGATATTATTTCAGTATCTAAAAACTTCTCTTCTACTACCAAGGTGTTTGTAACAACCCCTCTATAGCATAAATTGGATGGATTATCCAGAAAGGCAACGGTTTTTCTTAAAAATTCAGGATGCCATGTGTCGTCGTCATCTAAGAATGCAATATATTTGCTTAATGAGTTGGTGATGCCATAATTAGAAGATGCTTCCATTCCCATTGAATGCTCGTTATGCAATACAGTTGAATCTATGCCAATACGCTCTGCTTCATCAATAATTTCATTGACTTTTACTATACTTCCTCCGTCATTAATAACAACCCATTTATAATCTTTAAAAGATTGTGCGGCTATGCTATTTAAAGTCCTTCGTAAAGTCATAGGTCTATTTTTGGTTCGAGTAATAATAACGACGCGTTTCATATAATATTTATTATGATTGTTACTTGTGTTAACACCAAAAATAATAAAGGTGGTTAACTATTCATGCATGATCTTTTCCCATGCATGACCAAATCATCTGAACAGTGCGAATCGATAAAGCTATTCATAACCCTCACTCCTATCGTGATCAAGCCAATAGGTGCAAAAAAATATGACATGTTGTTGGCTTAAGGTGTTTATTACATCCGTCAATAGTATTTTGGCGGTACAATGACTCATAATAACTTTTTTGCAGAAGCCTTTCGATAATGTTCGTAATAATGAAAGCGAAACCTCGCTTTTTATCATGGATGCATGGCAACAATTTTTGCTCAGCCATTGCCTTTGGCAAGTGCGGCCGATGTCAATTATGCCAATATCCGTTACATGAATCGCGATAAAGTCACATCGCTGGACGGTTCTCTTAGTTCAGTTCTTCGCGAATCTCCAGGAGATTGTTTTAAAATGCTGATAACTAAAAGTTAAGGAACCTCTGATTAATTCAGGTTTTTAAGAAAATCAATGCACAAGTCGTTGATTTAATTGCCTCTGAAATTCATGTTGACGAATTAATCAGAGGTATCTTAATATTCTCTATTAAGCAGTAAGGTTCTGTATTTTTTTATAAATAAATTTTTATCAAAAAAAACTTTCGAATAATTATAACAATTATTTGATATATTTTCAGGAAGTGCATGATCGCCAAACAATTTCAGCAAAATGCTTACAAAGTCATCAACTATCTTGTCTTCATTACTGTGATTTTTAACTAAAAATCCATTATATCCATCGGTTATAAATTCACTTATTCCACCTACGTTTGTGGAAATTGGTATAGCGCCGTGAGACATCGATTCCATCAGCGCTAATGGGGAGCCCTCTCTATATGATGTTATTAATACAGCGTCTATGTTGTTATAAGCTTCGGTTATCGTTTCATTATTCAATATTTTGCCTAAGAAAATACAGTTCTCTCTATCTTCCTCTAGAACCCATTCATCGCAACAGCCTATAACTAAAACCTCATAATCATACGATTTTAAAGCCGAAGCAATTTTTCCAATCAAATAAATGCGTTTTTCTTCGGAGCCTCTGCCGATATAAGCTATGCGTATTATTTTATTATTTATTGGGCGTGTATTTATTTGATATGGAATGTCTACATAATTTCGTATTGTAATAATTCTTTCATAAAACTTTTGATTCAAGCCAAGTTTTTCGTATAATTTATAAAGTTTTGTTTTTGTATCTTCATTAATTACTACACGTTTATCTAACAATTTTACATACGGGATACTGTATCCTTCGTAGCCTGGTCTATCCTCATCGCAAAAAGCATGTATCAAGTCTACTTTATAAACACTTTTTGATAAAAATGGCAAAATAAGATAGAAAAATTTTGTGTTTGCGCCAAAGACAATTGATTTGCCACCTATGCTAGCAACTATTTTTCCCAAATAAAAATATTTACTTAGCCCAGTCTTGGACAATTTGTCAGACAAATCATAAACATTTCCAGCTATTTTAAAATCATCCAAATACCGTAAGTCATTTGATAAGCACGTAAAATATATTTGAGGATTGTAATCTGAAACAGACGAAACAATTTGCAAATGCACTTTCTCTCCCCCTCCTACATGATAGAATGGAAAAAAGAAGTGTATGCCATTTTTTTTGCCCTTATTCTTTATTTTAAAAAAAATAGCGCTTAATAAAATGGTGGAATGAATAACTAATTTTAGCAGCATTTTACTTTCTTAATCACTAAGATAAAGTGGTTTAAAATAGCATAAAAAAATATCTATGCATTGTTAATGCCGTTAATTAAAGGGATTGATTATGTTTTGTATTGCCTATTTTTAATTATATTCTTTTTGGTATTGTTTTTAAAATATCGCCAAAACATTCTCGCAGCCATATATAATTTCTGTAATGAAAGATGTGTTGAGCCTGTTTTTAGAAAACTTATAGCTACTCTAGGGTCTTCAAATGAGGTTTTTAAACAAACTTCTATCCATCTCAGTTCTAGTTCCTTTCTGAAAATATGAGATAAGTATAATTGCGTTTTATTGTTTGCACTTTCAAGTTGGCGTAGCCAGTCGGCATATTGCTCTACGGGAGTGAATTCTTTCGTATGAAAAGCTTCTAAACAAGACAGATTTTCATGGCAAATAAACTCCTTCTCATTGGGAGATAATCCCAAAAAGGCAAGTTGGTTTTTGCGTATTTTCCTAGACAAGGCACGCTGAGTAGCAGCATATTCGGTACGATCATTATTTGGATGTATACGGTATTTTGTTAATACTTCAGGTATGTTTCTAAAGATTATTTCGTGACATCTCGATAATCTTATAAAGAAATCGTAGTCTTCAGCAGACTGTGTACGATAGCGACATCCTGTTTTCAGTACTATTTCTTTTCTAAACATTACTGTAGGATGCCATATGCAATTTTCAAATAAAAGTCTTGCACGTATTTCTTCATTTTCTTCTAGTGTTTTTATTATGCTCCCATTTTTCTCATATATTTCCATATACCCTCCACAGACAGCTATCTCATGGTGGGTTGTCATGTACTCTATTTGTTTTTGAAGTCGATTTGGAAACGCATAATCATCGGCATCCATAATCGCTATAAAACTCCCTCGCGCAAGGTGAAGTCCCTTGTTACGTGCTTTGGCAGCACCTAGGTTTCTCTTGTTTCGTAAGATGCTGATTCGACCATCTTTTTTGGACAAATAAAATAAAATTTCTTGAGTGGCATCTATAGAGGCGTCATCAATAATAATAAGCTCAAAATTAAAATATGATTGATTCAATATTGAATCAACAGCTTCTTCTAAGTATTTTTCGCCGTTGTATACTGCCATGATTACGCTAATCTCAGGTGTTATTTTCATAACCTTATCCAAGTCTCTGGATATATATCCCTCGTGTCAATATTTAAGTCAGAAAACCATAGCCGAGGCGCGCAAACGATGCCTTCCTGTCTGGATAACCAAGCTCCCCACCATGAAAAGCTAGAATTTGCAACAATATGATGGCGACAAAGTGACATCAAATGCATGTCGTGATAAGGTGCTTTAATATGTTCTGGGACATCAACAATGGTAGTTGCATGACCATGTGGGTCGAAGTTATCCTTCACCCAGGAAGGATCATCGCTAAATATATATAGGTTTAATTTATTACTTTTTTCTTTTATATAATTAATAGAATCCTTGTAGTACGATGGAGGACAACATCCACCATGAAGTGTTATAGCGGCAGGTTTGTTAATATAATCACCTCGGCGCACATGCACGGCCACTGAATTTTTGCTACTTTTAATTTTTTTATATAACTCATGCGACTGATTGCTTTGAAACGAAGGAAACATAAAATCATAACGGATCACATTAGCGATATTCTTGAAATATCTTTCGCTTTGCCAATATCCTAATAAAAAAATCCTACCTGATAGTTTTTCGAATCCAGCCCAATAATGGAAATGAGGCTCATGCACAACTACAATTGAAGAGTCCAAGATCTGTCTTGACAAAAATGTTGTAGCTCGTCGCAATATACTCGGCTTTGAGCAAAATTCTTGTTTGGCGAATTCCTGAGTTGATATATTAAATGCATTTAGTCCAAAGTTACGTGGTGTGCAGTCTCCCATGCATCTAAACCACGATAAATCTATTTCATACTCTGCATCTAAACGTAAAGCTAGTGCTTTTCCTGCGGCATATTGGAACATCTGATTACCTAGTCCACCCATGAGTTGGGCTACGACCAATCTGTTAAATATAGCCATCTGTTTTGATGAAAAAGTTCAAAAATGGTGTTCTCGTTACATTGCATGATCAAGGTAATCAGTTGGCTTTATGAACATAAAACACCCGCAACCGTAATTTTGTGCATCAGCGGTTCTAAAATTTGAAGGGGATTCAAAATTGCCGTCATCTTTAATCAAGGAGAAATCCACTAATTTTAATGTATTGAAATAGTTTAGGATTTGTCGAACGGTATAAATCCTATGGGCGTTGTATTGAATTCGAGCTACGCCCCCAATTGGAACAACAAAAAGAAGATACCCTCCTGGCATGAGCACTCGTTGGAGTTCATGCATAGCAATTATGTCTCCCTTTGGGTCAAAAGGGTCACCGTAACGCTCTAGCCCTATATGTTCGGCGACATGCATGCAGGAAAGTGATTCGATTGAATTGTCTGGAAACGGAAGTGCAGTGATATCCGCATAACCAGATTCCAGTCCTAACAAACCTGTCTTAACAGGACGATAATCGAAAAACTTAATTGGTATAAATGCTGAAATCAGCGTTACAAAACGAAAACAGGAGCCAATATCTACATGTTCGTTAGGAAGCAATCGAGATAGAATTCGTGCAGCCCAAGCAGTGTGATAAACATAATGGGGGTCGAATGTTGTTGTTTTTGTTATATCTTCAAGGCACGCGTATCGATCTTTCCACTCGCACTTAAATCTTCCATCCATCAATAACTTTTTTCGGTGTTTAAAACGTATCGTGTATTTTCCAAAGGCAATAATAAATCTCGTTTTTTTTATGATTAATTTAAGCAAAGTTAGTATCATTAATTGATGCGCTCATATCGGCATGCGTAAACCAAGGTAATACAGGAGCGAGAATTCCCGGTCGACATACTTGCCATAAGGGTGACTCACTTAATCCTCCTTGAATACTAATATTTATAGACGGGCCTATACCTGGTGCTAGTATCCATTCTCTACAATGCAGACTGCTAATGTGTTCTAGTCGATAATTTCCTTCATTGAGAAGATGCATAGGTAAAGGCGTACATAATCGCATCCGTCCCAATTTCATTATTGGCCAAGCCGATTGTGCTTGATCTGTTTGATACGACCAATAAAGTAGCTGCCCTTCTTGTGTATAAATGGCGTAACCTAATGTCAAAGAGGGATCGGTAGTTCGAAGTTCAAGCTCCAATTCAATTACAGCTTGTTCATTATTAGCAATTGTCCCTGTGATCGGTGTGCCATCTTCTTTGCGGATAGAAAGGATGAGTGGTACAACCGGTAAAGTTGACAATTCTGGATTCGGGTTTATCCATTCCAATTGGTTTTGTTTATCTAAACCTAGATAAATAAGAGAGGCTCTTCGTACTTCGTTTGTATCTAAATCAAGCCTCCCTTCATCCAGAAATATTACCCGATCGCAAAGAGCTTGTATCGCGTTCATATTGTGACTAACAAAAAGCACTATTCTGCCATCTCTTTTGCTAACATCTTCCATCTTTCCTAGGCATTTTTTTTGGAATTCGGCATCTCCAACCGCCAATACTTCATCTACGATTAGAATTTCGGGCTCCAAATGTGCCGCTACGGCAAAAGCCAGCCGAACATGCATGCCGCTAGAATAATGTTTAACCGGCGTATCTATAAATTTCTCTACTTCGGCGAAATCAACTATTTCATCAAATTTCCTTTGGATCTCATATTTTCTCATCCCTAAAATTGCACCGTTAAGAAATATATTTTCTCTACCAGTTAATTCAGGATGAAAACCTGTACCAACTTCCAATAAACTTGCTACTCGGCCATTAATGATCACTTTGCCTGTTGTGGGGGCGGTAATGCGGCTAAGAATTTTAAGTAATGTCGATTTTCCCGCACCATTGCGGCCGATAATGCCAACCCTATCACCTTGTCGAATTTCAAAGTTAATATCTTTTAATGCCCAGAATTCTTCTGTTTCAATTTTTGGTAAAGCTTGAAATGGATGACGAAAACGATAGGCTAATTTTTTCGTGTTATGACTTAATTTATCTCGTAATGTGCTGTAACGAGCCTGACTGTCCTGACTAATATTGTATTTTTTGCCTAGATTTTCGACTTTAATGGCTGGCATGGCGATGATTATTTTGAAGCGGTCTTAGGTTAGAGGCTGTCGGCAAATTGACGCTCGGTATGCATAAAGTATCTATAACCCGTTAGAAATAAGGCCAGAGAAACTGCATTGGACAGTAGAAAACCATCCCAATAAAGATTGGCTTTATCGCCAATTACCATCCAGCGAAAGCCATCGATGACACCGACCATTGGGTTCAACGAATACCAAATCCTCCATTCATCTGGTACAACCTGGCTGCTAAATCCGACAGGTGATATATACAGACCTATCTGTACGATAAAAGGAATAACGTAACGAAAATCCCGGTATTTGACGTTTAGCGCCGAGATCAGATAACCTAACCCGAGCGCGGTGATGGCCGCCAATAATAGGAATAAAGGCATCAAAAAAATATAAATCGATGGCTGGAATCGATACCATGCCATCAGCGCCAGCAATAATATGAATGAAATTAGGAAATCTACGATGTTTACCAGCAACGGTGCGGTCGGCGCGATAATGCGCGGAAAATAGACTTTGCTGATCATCGCGGAGTTATTAACCACCGCATTCGCCGATTCGCTGAGGGTATTGGCAAAAAAGTACCAGGGCAGCATCGCGGTAAACACCATGATGGCATAAGGTGCTTCGCCTTCCGTTGGCAGTTTGGCGATTTTGCCGAAGATTACTGTGAACACCAGCATCGTCAATAACGGCCTAATGATCGCCCAAGCCGCGCCAATCGCGGTTTGTTTGTAGCGGACTTTAAAGTCGCGCCAAGCCAGAAAGTAGAGTAAATCCCGATATTCCCATAGTTCCCGGCCGGAGTCGCCTAGGGTTTTTGTTGGCGTGATGACGATTTGGGGACGGCCGGACATCGGTTGTTTGGGCAAGTTGGAAGTATAGGCAGCGAAAGTTTAGCGGAAAATCGCTGAGACGGGAGAAGCCACCCCGGCTCAGACCGGCATTTTCTCGACTGACGGACGGTTTTGGCGGCAATGACGCCTGATTCAGCGCCGCCGGCCCTTGACGGGCTGCGATTTTTCTTGGGTGTGTTTGGTGGCAAAACGCATTTTTGGCGACTGCGGCGCTGCGTCGCCCTTGGGCTGAAAATTTGGAATCAGTTGATGTTTGCCATTACCGATTAAATCCGCGCGTCCCATTTGTTTCAAAGCCTCCCTCAACAGCGGCCAATTTTTCGGGTCGTGGTAGCGTAGAAAGGCTTTGTGCAACTTGCGTTGCTTGTCGCCACGCGGAATCGCGATATCCGGCACATTGCGGCCGACTTTATGCAGCGTGTCCTTGCCCGAGTGGTACATCGCAGTCGCGATCGACATCGGTGACGGCAGGAAGGCTTGCACCTGATCGGCTCTAAAGCCATTTCGTTTCAACCACAGCGCCAGATTGAGCATGTCCTGGTCGGTGGTGCCGGGATGGGCGGCAATGAAGTATGGGATCAAATACTGTTCCTTGCCGGCTTCCTTGGAGTATTTGTCGAACATCGCCTTGAAACGGTCGTAACTGCCCATGCCGGGTTTCATCATCTTCGATAACGGGCCTTGTTCGGTGTGCTCGGGCGCGATTTTTAGATAGCCGCCGACGTGGTGAGTCACCAACTCTTTTACATAGGCCGGGGTTTCGACGGCGATGTCGTAACGCAGACCGGAAGCGATGAAGATTTTTTTGATGCCGGGCAGCGCGCGGGCGCGCCGGTACAGCTTAATTAATGGCGTCTGGTCGGTGTTCAAGTTGTGGCAGATGCCGGGATAAACGCAGGATGGCTTGCGGCAGGACTCCTCGATTTTCGGGTCCTTGCACGCCAGTCGCCACATGTTGGCGGTCGGGCCGCCCAGGTCGGAAATGTGGCCGGTGAAGTTGGGCGAGGTGTCGCGGATGGCTTCGATTTCGCGAATGATCGAATCTTCCGAACGGTTTTGGATGATGCGGCCTTCGTGCTCGGTAATCGAACAAAAGCTGCAGCCGCCGAAACAACCGCGCATGATTAGCACCGAGTGCTGAATCATCTCAAAGGCTGGGATGTTGGCTTTGCCGTAAGCATGATGCGGCAGGCGCGAGTAGGGCAGATCGAACACGCCGTCCATTTCCGGCGTGGTTAGCGGCAGCGGCGGCGGATTGATCCACACTTCCCGATTGCCATGACGCTGAATCAACGCGCGAGCGTTGCCGGGATTGGTTTCGCCGTGCATGACCCGCGAAGCATGGGCGTACAAAATCGGATCGTCCTTGACCGCGTCGTAATCGGGCAGGCGAATCACGGTTTGCGCGCGGTTTTTGTTGGCGATCGGTTTGAATTGGATGACTTGTTCACGATGCGTGGGAGGAGCGTCAGCTCCGCTCAAGCCATCAGTCGCGGCTAAAGCCCCTCTTACGGGTTTATCCTCGGCAGCACGGGCTCCCGGCCCGTTGTCGCACTCGGATCGTCCCTGATCCTCGCATGCCGGCATTTCCTGATACGGATTTTGGTGCACGATGACCGCGCCGGGTTTATCGAGGTCGGTTGAATCCTTTTCCAACCAGCCTTGCGGCACTTGCTTGACGAAGTGTACGGTGCCGCGGATGCCTTTCAGGTCGTGAATGCTCTCGCCCTTGGCCAGGCGGTGGGCGATCTCGACGATCTGCCGCTCGGCGTTGCCGTACACCAGCAAATCGGCCTTGGAATCGAGCAAGATCGACTTGCGCACCTTGTCCGACCAATAGTCGTAATGGGCGATGCGGCGCAAACTGGCCTCGATGCCGCCGATGATGATAGGCACGTTTTTATACGCTTCGCGGCAGCGGTGCGAATATACATTGACCGCGCGGTCCGGGCGTTTGCCGGCGGCGCCGTCGGCGGTGTAGGCGTCGTTGGAACGGATTTTCTTGTCCGAGGTATAGCGGTTGACCATCGAGTCCATGTTGCCGCCGGTGACACCGAAAAACAACTTGGGGGGGCCGAGCCTCCGAAAATCGTCGGCACTCTGCCAGTCCGGCTGAGAAATGATGCCGACCCGGAAACCTTGCGCCTCCAGCACCCGGCCGATCACCGCCATGCCGAAGCTGGGATGATCGACATAGGCGTCGCCGGTCACCAATATCACATCACAGGCATCCCAGCCCAAGGCGTCCATTTCGGCGCGGCTCATCGGCAATTCCGGCGCCGGGCCGAAGCGGTGAGCCCAGTATTTTTTGTAGCCGAACAGGTTGGGGGCGTTGTGTATCACGGTTTGATGATCCGGTTGAAAACGTTGGGATTGTGGCGTTTTAAGTCCAACAGATACGTCGGAAATTCGATTTGATAGCGTTGCTCCAGGTGCTTGGCTCGGTCTATCAAATTTTTTAGAGTGGGTTTCGCGGTTTGATCAGCGAAAGCAAAGCCGATCACGTTGCCGCGGCCGCGCACCGGCAAAAACAGCATCCGCCAGTTGAACACCCGGCCCAGATTCCAACTGACTTGTTGAAACATCGGCTTGTCGGTACCCCAAAGGTTGATGACCAACAGACCGTCGCGGGTCAGCAAGGTTCGGCAGGCGTCGAAAAAGGCTTCGCTACTGACCTCGGGGGCCATGCCGTCGTGGTCATAGGCGTCGATCATGATCAGATCGTGGCATTCGCCATGTTCGCGGGAATATTGTCTGACGTGTTGGGCGCCGCAACCGATTTTAATTTTCAAGCGGGCATCGAAGGGCAGGCTGAAATGGCTACGCGCCACTTTTAAAACGCTGCCGCGAAACTCGACCACCCGCACCCGGCAGTCGGCAAATTGATGGAGCAGAAACTTGGCGATCGTGCCCCCGCCCAAGCCGATCAGCAGGGTATCCCTGGGCGGCGGCTGAAACAGCAGGCCGGCCATCATCGCGCGGGCGTACAGGGAATGCAGGCGGTCGGGTTCGGCGATCAACATCGAACTTTGCCGGGCGTGCGAACCGAAATGCAGGGCTCGAACCCCATCGTTATCGACGACTTCGATGATGCCCTCGTCGTCGTGGCTTTGGTGGATAACCAGGCCGTCGTATTTGTACATGTAACGCGGAAACGTTGAAAATCCCCGGTATTTTCCTTGAAAAACCGATAATTGTCTTGCGAATTGTTGCGGGTGACGGAAAGGGCCGGGTGTGCCGACTGATCGCGACCCGAGTCTGGAACCGGACTTTGCGGTAAAAAAATCAGTAGCTGAAGTCAGTAGAAAGTCATTGTGGGAGTGCGACAACTTCGTCGCGCCGAAGGCGTTACTCTTGTCGAGGGCGTTTCATTGGAAGGAGGAACGCCCAAGACAACGCCACGAATATCGCGTTCCGATGCGAGTTTCTCGACTTTTCCCTAGTTTGTCTTAGGACAGGCCGGAGAAAGCCGCCGCCAGCGCCGACAACCGGGCTTGTCGAAAGCCGAGCGATCAACCAGCCCGGCGGGTAATTACGGGTGACTTGCTTAGTTCACCCGATAACCTTCTTCCATTAGCACTTGCCGGACTGCCGGCCGGGTCAGCATCAGGCGATAGTGATTCAGACAACGTTCCGGTAGCTCGATGGCGGTTTTATCGGCCCAGAAACAGGGGTAGAACAAGGCCGCGTCGGCTATGCTGAATTGACCCAGTGCGTAGCCTGCCGTCGGTAAACTGTCGTTCAATACCTCAAATCCGCGCCGGACGATCTCCAGGCCTTGCGCTTTGACCGCGTCGATGTCGGCGGATTGGCTGGCGAATTTTTCCGGCGTAAAAATCCGGGCAAAACCTGCGCCGTGCAGGGTGCCGACCGCGTGTGCCATCAGTTCTATCGCGCGGGCGTCGCCGTCGGCATCGCCCGGCAACAGGCCAGCCTTGGGGTAACGGCGTGCCAGCCAGTAAGCGATTGCGCTGAACTCGGTCAACGTCCCGCCGTCGTCGCGCACCAGCGTCGGAATCGTCCCCTTGGGGTTGATCGCTAGATATTCGGGTTTTAGTTGATCGCCGGCCAACAAATTGACCGGATAGACTTCGAAGACCAGTTCCAATTCTTCCAACAAAATGTGGATACCGGTCGAACACGAGCCGGGGGTCATGTAAAACTTCATGGTTTACTCCGTCGTTAAGGCGAGAAATCGGTTGTTGACGTTGACCGCAAACTCCCGCCATAACTGGGCGATATCGCGTTTCACCACCTCGAGATAATCCCGATCGGGTTTGTGTTCGTCGGGGAAGTTAGACAACGCGCAGGACGTGCGGTGTTTATCCACGACATAGGCGAGGAATGTCTCGATAAAGCCGTCGAACTCGGCCAGCACCAATTTGGTCAGCGCGGACATGCCCCTATCCAATGGCGTGGGGTCCGGGGCAAACGGCAACGTTTGTAGTACGTTTGCAGCCTGGTCGTAGACTTGCGCCAGCACCGCCAGCACATTGCGTTGAAAACAGCCGTCCCAACGTTGCCGCGATAAATCCGCCGCGAGCAGGCGGTCGTAACTGGATCGGGCGGCGCTTTTAATCTCGGCGGCCTGACGGGCAAAACGCGCCAGACTTTCGGTGTTTACGGGGTGTTCGGTCATCGTGACTCCGGAAGGGTTCAGGTTAATGCGGCGTAGACTCTTTCCGCCGCGACCAGCGCGCCTTCCAGATAGCCGCCGTGCTCGGCGGCGGTTTCGGTGCCGCCGAAATAAAGTTTGTCGGTCCAATGGTCGAGTTGCAACCAACGGTGGCCGTAATCGGGGTGGCCTATCGGCGGCAGCCGGTCCAGCGCGGTGGCGGTATAGGCCTCCATGCTCCAGTCTTGTATCGTCGATCGTAACGGCTCGGCCGCGTCCGGACCGTAGAGCTCGGACAAATGGTGAATCAGCAAGCCGGGCAAGTCCGCACGATAGCGGTCGCGAAATTCGGCCGGTATCCCAAAAAAGCCGAACAAGGCGCCGAATTCGCCGCGCGGGTCTTCGGCGTCGTAAATTTCCGACAAAATCGCGCCGGGGTAGGGCAACACCGCGTTGCCGGACCAGCCCTGTTGGCGCCAAAAGGCGCTCGGATAGGCCAATGCCGCCTTGGCGTGGCCGGCCATCCAGGTTGGGGTGGCCCGGCATGCTTCGAACAAGTCGGCCGACAGGGCCGGAACGAAGGCGATTCGTTCGGCCATCAAACGTGGCGGAACGGTCAAGACCGCGCGTTTGGCTCGGACAGTGTCGGTCCCGTTGACGGTCGAAAAGCTCAGTTCGACGTGATCGTCGCGGTCGACGATTCGCAATAACGCTTGATTCAGGCGGATATCGATATCGGCGAGCCTGGCTAGCAGCGCATCGATCAATGTGGCGCAGCCGCCCTGAATGCGCCAGGCATCGGCGTGGGTTTGCCGGTCGTGGTAGCCGACCGGCACGGTGTCCGCGCTGATTTTATAAAGACTTTGTCCGGCGTCGGCTTGGCGAAATAATGTCAATCCCAGTCGACGGCACAGCGCGGCAATGCGTGGTTGGCTACCGGGCCACAGCCAGGTCGGGCCCAAATCGACTGTTAAATTGTCCGCCAACGGCACCGACAATATGCGTCCGCCGCAGCGGTCGCGGGCTTCGAATACGCCGACCGCGCGGCCGTCGGCGGATAGCCGTTCGGCCAGCGCCAAGCCGGACAATCCGGCGCCGACGATCGCAACCTCCAACAGTTCAGACATCCAACGGAGTCCGGCAACGCAGGCTGTTGTCGGTCCAGGTCGGTAACGGCGGCGCTTCGGTCGAAGGTGTCGGCATGATCAGCTTACGCCGAAATATGTCCCAAACGCCGTCGAAGCGTTGTTGCACTCGTATGCTCCAGCCCCAAACGATCGGCAAATGCACTGGCGTCCAAATGAAATCATCCGGCCGGTCGGGCGCGGTGTTGGCTAGGAAGTACAGCGTGTATTGCTCCAGGACGCTGATAGACGCGACCGGTTGGCCGTCCAATTCGGCGTAAATTGGCTGGCGCACCGACTCGCTGAACTCGAAGCGGCTGGTTTCATCGGCGTTTTGAAAGCCGCACACCGGAATGACTGGCGAAGGCGCACCGGGATCGTCCAGATATAAAACCGGCCCGGCATTGGCGCTCGCGGTATTTAACAGGTTCAACGTGCCGCCGTCGGCGAAATGGGCGGTGCGGGCCGATTCGACTAGCTGCACCACGCCGAGCTGTGCGCCGTGGCCGCGGGTTTCCCACTCCACCGCAAACCTCGGGGTGATGTTCAACACCGGTAGTTGCTGAATCAGTTTGACCTCGAGTCCTTCCAGAGTAGCCGCGTGCAAGGTCAGGCGGCTGCGTCCGCCGCCGACGTGTGACGCGGCCAACTCCGTCGCGACGCCGACCGGCAGGCGGCCCTCGTCCCAGACGAAGCCGTGAGCAGCGCCTTGGTTCGGAACTATCGGCAGGATCTCGGCTCTGTCCAGGGATAAACGATAGCCGCCGATCAGGCCATCGATGCCGCCGGCAATGTTCGCGAAATTCGGATTGAGCGGGTAGCGCCGGCCGGGCGAAATCGCCGCCATCGGGTGGATACCGGCTTTCGGCGGTAGTTGGCGTCCAGGCAGCGGAAAAATGTGTTCGCTGGGGTCGGCTGTCGGCTGCGAATGGTTGGTCATGTACTCGGCCATACAAAATCGGGGCCAAGCGTCCCGCTTGTGGCGGCATTGCGGACTGAAAGCCGTAACTTGTTGACATGTGGGTAAAATCAGGGAAGGCTTACCGAGGCCGTAAGCCTAAGATATCCGAAGCGGCTTGTGTCGGAGAGACGACAAATCGACTAAGAATTTGTCACGCGCATGGTTTCGGCACTACGACCGCCGAGTTTTTCGGAAATTAGGCCGACGAATCCGGACGCCGAATGGCGCCGCGCGGCGACGAACTCGCGCCGGTCCGAAAGTCTGGTAGGCTGTCGACTTGATCGAGCACGGGATGCGGCGAAGAACCGATTTTTTCCGAGATAATAACCAATAACCGGGGGTGGTCATGACGGGTAAGCAAGTAATCGAAGCGCTGGCGAAATTGTGGTCGGCGGCTTGGGCGTGGTTGCAAGACCATTATCGGGCTTGGAAGCAGCAAGCGCCCGCCGCCGACGGCGATAAGCCTAGGTCGCCTCGCTGGTTTTGGTATGCCTTGGTCGGCGTGCTATTGCTGTCGATACTGGCCGGTGGCGAGCGTATCGAAGGCCGCGAAATTCCCTACAGCCAATTCTTGGCCTTGGTCAACGACAACAAAGTCGAAAAAGCCGTGGTGACGCAACGCTTTATCAACGGTACGCTGAAGACCGAAGACAAGGTTCTGGGCAAACAGTTTTTTACCGTGCCGCTGTGGGACGACTCCTTGGGAAAGCAACTTCAGGAACACCGGGTCGAATACGTGGTGCGTAGCGGCGACAATTGGCTGAGCAATCTGCTGTTTAACTGGGTGATACCGCTAGCGATTTTCGCCGGAATCTGGATGTGGCTGTTACCGAAAATGACCGGCGGGGCGGGGCGGTCGTTTCTGAACCTCGGCAACAAGGTCAGAATCCAACAAGAAGCGGTCAAAACCACCTTCGAAGACGTGGCCGGCGCCGAAAGCGCCAAACAGGAACTGAAGGAAACCATCGACTTTTTAAAGTCGCCGGAGAAATTGCAAAAACTGGGCGGCAGGATGCCGAAAGGGGTGTTGTTGGTCGGCGCGCCGGGTACCGGCAAGACGCTGTTGGCCAGGGCGGTGTCCGGCGAAGCAGGGGTGCCGTTTTTTAACATCAGCGCTTCGGAATTCATCGAGCTGTTCGTCGGTATCGGCGCGGCCAGGGTGCGGGATTTGTTCGAGCAGGCCCGCCAAAAAGCGCCTTGCATCATTTTTATCGACGAGCTCGATGCGATCGGCCGCAGTCGCGGTGGGCCGATGGCCATGCCCGGCAACGACGAACGCGAACAAACCCTGAACCAGTTATTGACCGAGATGGATGGCTTCGACGCGACTGCCGGCGTCGTGGTGATGGCCGCGACCAATCGGCCGGAGATCCTCGACAAGGCCTTATTGCGCGCCGGACGCTTCGATCGGCAAATCGTCGTCGATAAACCCGATTTGATCGACCGGGTGGCGATCTTGACGCTGCATTGCAAGGCGATGCGTTTGGCCGATGACGTGGATTTGCAGACCGTTGCCAAGCGCACGCCGGGTTTCGTCGGCGCGGACTTGTCGAATATCGCCAACGAAGCGGCCATTTTGGCTGCCCGCGGCGGCCGAGAAACCGTGACGATGGCCGATTTCGAGGCTGCTATCGATCGCGTGATGGCCGGTCCGGAAAAGAAAAATCGCATTTTGGGTCCCGACGAAAAACGCCGGGTGGCTTACCACGAGGCCGGGCACGCCCTGGTCGCGGAAAACTTGCCGACCGGCCAGCCGGTGCATAAAATTTCCATTATTCCGCGCGGGGTCTCGGCACTAGGCTTCACGTTGCAACTGCCGGTCGAGGAAAAATATCTGTCCACCGAAGCTGAGTTGAAAGATCAGTTGGCCATCCTATTGGCCGGCCGCGCCGCCGAGCAATCGGCGCTGGGTAGCGTTTCGACCGGGGCGCAAAACGACCTGGAGCGCGCCAGCGAAATCGCCCGTAACATGGTGTGCTACTTGGGCATGAGCAAAAAACTGGGACCGAGGATCTACGGCCAACGTCAGCAATTACAATTTCTGCCCGGCGATGTCGGCGAGCAGCGCAATTACAGCGAAGAGACCGCTCGCGCGGTCGACGCCGAAATCGGCGCATTGTTGGAGGAGGCCGAAAATCGGGCTGCGGGTGTGCTGGCCGGCCGGCGCGCTCAGCTGGACAGACTTGCCGACTTGCTGCAGGAAAAAGAGGTGATCCAGCGCGATGATATGTTGGCGGCGCTGGCCGGTATTTGAATTAGAGGATAGAGCGAGTGAGGCAATGACTGAAATCAATCCGGACGACGGCAGTAAACGGGCAAAAAATATCGCGGCGGTGCTGTATCTGATAGTACTGGTGTTTTTGGTGGGCGGTTCCTATCTCAACCAACCCGCGAGCGAAGGCGTGGAGAAATCCTCCTCGGCCGGCCGCTGATCGCTATCGCCGGCTCGCCGCTCAGTCCGCCGGTCGACATTTAGGCCGCTAGGCTACAGCTGCGGGCCATAAGCCTCGCCGCCGGCCTGTTGCATTTGGGCCGGCAATTGACATTGCCAGGCAACACCAGTACCTTAGCCGGCCTTGTTTAAAACCTCACCAGCACCAGATCAAGAGTCGTTAATGGAAGAATTTCATCGCATCAGCCGCCTACCGCCTTACGTCTTCAACATCGTCAACGAACTGAAAGCCAAAGCCCGAGCGGACGGCGAGGACATTATCGACTTCGGCATGGGCAATCCGGACCAACCGACCCCGCCGCACATCCTGAACAAAATGTTGGAAGTCGCCCAGCGCGACGATACTCACCGTTATTCGGTGTCCAAAGGGATTCCGCGCCTGCGCAAGGCGATTTGCGGTTGGTATAAAAGACGCTTCGACGTGGATTTGGATTTCAATACCGAAGCCATTGTCACGATAGGCTCCAAGGAGGGCTTGTCGCATCTGGCGCTAGCGACCTTGGGTCCCGGCGACGTGGTGTTGGTGCCGAATCCAGCCTATCCGATCCATCCTTATGGCGTCGTCATCGCCGGCGCCGACATTCGGCACGTGCCGCTGACGCCCGGTACCGATTTCTTCGAGGAATTGCACAAAGGCATCGCCGAATGCTGGCCTAAGCCTAAGATGCTGATCCTCAACTTTCCCGGCAATCCGACTTGCCAGTGCGTCGAGCTGGATTTTTTCGAGAAAGTCGTCGCGATTTGTAAGGAACACAATATCTGGATCGTTCACGATATTGCCTACGCCGACATCGTATTCGACGGCTACGTCGCACCGTCGATTCTGCAAGTGGAAGGCGCCAAGGACATCGCGGTCGAGTTTTTCTCGCTGTCTAAAAGTTACAACATGCCCGGCTGGCGGGTCGGCTTCATGTGCGGTAATCCGACCTTGGTCGCGGCATTGACCCGGATCAAATCTTATATGGATTACGGCACCTTCACGCCGATCCAGGTCGCGGCGATTACCGCGCTGGAAGGTCCGCAGGATTGCGTCGCGGAAATCCGCGATATGTATAAGGCGCGCCGAGACGTATTGTGCGACGGCCTGAACGCGATGGGTTGGCATGTGGAAAAACCCAAGGCGACGATGTTCGTCTGGGCCAAGATTCCGGACGCCTATCAAGGCATGGGATCGATCGAGTTCGCCAAGAAATTGATCATCGATGCCAAGGTGGCGGTATCGCCGGGCATCGGTTTCGGCCAACACGGCGACGATCATATCCGCTTCAGTTTGATCGAGAACGAACATCGCACCCGGCAGGCCTTGCGCAGCATCCGTAATATGCTGAAAAAAGACAACGTTGTATAATCGCCGCCATTTTGGACAAAGTTTAGGAGTCGGATTTGAAGCCGGTTAGAGTGGGTGTACTGGGGTTGGGGACCGTCGGCGGCGGTACCGTCAACGTCTTGAAACGCAACGCGGAAGAAATCGCGCGTCGTGCAGGCCGCGAAATCGTCGTGACCCGCGCCTCGGCGCGGGATCTGAACCGGGCGCGCATTTGCGACACTCAAGGCATCGCCCTCACCACCGACCCGTTCGAAATCGTCAACGATCCCGAGATAGACGTCGTCGTCGAATTGATAGGCGGGTACGACCTCGCCAAACAATTGGTTTTGACCGCGATTGCCAACGGTAAGCACGTGGTCACCGCCAACAAGGCCCTGATCGCGCTGCACGGCAACGAGGTATTCGCCGAAGCCGGCAAGAAAGGCGTGATGGTGTTGTTCGAAGCGGCGGTGGCCGGTGGCATTCCTATCATCAAAGCCATCCGCGAAGGCCTGGCCGGCAATCAAATTCAATGGTTGGCCGGCATCATTAACGGCACCGGCAATTTCATCCTGACCGAGATGCGCGACAAAGGTCGCGACTTCGCGGATGTATTGGCCGAAGCCCAAGCCTTGGGTTATGCCGAAGCCGATCCGACTTTCGACGTCGAAGGCATCGACGCCGGCCATAAATTGACGATCTTGGCGTCGATCGCGTTCGGCATACCGTTGCAGTTCGACAAAGTCTTCACCGAGGGGATTACCAAAATCACCCGCCTCGACGTGGAATACGCCGAGGCCTTGGGCTATCGAATCAAAAATCTGGGTATCGCCCGCAAGACCGAGTCCGGCATCGAATTGCGCGTGCATCCGACGCTGATCCCGAAGCGCCGCTTGATCGCCAACGTGGAGGGTGTCATGAATGCGGTATTGGTTTGCGGCGATGCGGTCGGGCCGACCTTGTATTACGGCGCCGGCGCCGGCGCGGAGCCGACCGCGTCGGCGGTGGTGGCGGATTTGGTGGATGTGGTGCGGGCGATGACCAGCGATCCGGAAAACCGAGTACCGCATCTGGCTTTTCAGGCCGACGCCATCGCCGATATTCCGGTCCTGTCCGCCGACGCGATTCGAACGGCGTACTACCTGCGCTTGACCGCGGAGGACAAGCCCGGCGTGCTAGCCGATGTGACCCGGATTCTAGCCAAATACAACATCAGCATTGAAGCCTTGATTCAAAAAGAGCCGCCGCAAGGCGAAACGTCGGTGGCTATCATCATGCTGACCCAGCAAACCTTGGAAAAAGAAATGAATGCGGCGATCGCCGACATCGAAGCGTTGACCGCGGTCAGCGGCAAAGTCGCGCGCATCCGCTTGGAAACCTTAGGATAATCAATGGCACAACACACACGCTACACCGGCTTGATAGAGCATTACCGCGATCGCCTGCCGGTCTCGGACACCACTCGGCTGATCAGCTTGGGCGAGGGCAACACTCCGCTGATTCAATTGCAAAACATCCCCCGCCTGATCGGCAAGGATGTCGATATTTACGTCAAGTTCGAAGGTCTGAATCCAACCGGCTCGTTCAAGGATCGCGGCATGACGATGGCGGTCACCAAAGCTGTCGAAGCCGGTAGCCAGGCCATCATCTGCGCCTCGACCGGCAATACCTCGGCCGCCGCCGCCGCTTACGCGGTGCGGGCCGGCATCAAAGCCTTCGTGTTGATTCCGGAGGGCAAGATCGCGTTGGGCAAATTGGCGCAGACCCTGATGTACGGCGCGCAAATCATCCAGATCAACGGTAATTTCGACGCCGGCATGGCCTTGGTCAAACAAGTCGCCGACCACGCGCCGGTTACCATTGTCAATTCGATCAACCCGTTTCGTTTGGAAGGCCAAAAGACCGCCGCGTTCGAGATTGTCGACGAACTGGGCCGGGCGCCGGACTTTCACTGTCTGCCGGTCGGCAACGCCGGCAACATCACCGCGTATTGGAAGGGTTACAGCGAATACGCCTCCGACAGCGCCGGCCACGCGGCCGTCATCGATAAGCGTCCGGTGATGTGCGGATATCAAGCCGCCGGCGCGGCGCCGTTCGTGGTCGGCAAAATGGTCGACAACCCGGAAACGGTCGCGACCGCGATTCGGATCGGCCACCCGCAATCCTGGGATTTGGCTTGGAACGTCCAAAAAGAATCCGGCGGCTGGTTTGCGTCGTTCGGCGACGAACAAATTCTGGCCGCGCAAAAGATGTTGTCGCAATTCGAAGGCATCTTCTGCGAGCCGGCCTCCGCCACCTCGCTGGCCGGCGCGCTGCACGATATTGGTAGCGGCAAGATTCCGGACGGCAGTACCATCGTCTGTACGCTGACCGGTAACGGCATCAAGGACCCCGATACCGCGATCGCTCAGTGTAAGGACACGCATCCGGTCACGATAGAAGCCACGCTGGATGCCGTAAAAAAAGCGATTCTGGACAACATGTGATCTCCGCCGCGAACTTGGCGAAGCCGGCTTAGCCGGCTTTTTTATTGGAAGACATGTACTTACAGGGCAGCAAGAAAGCGATCGTGCCGCGGCCGGTGCTGGTCAAGCACGGCCATTTCGACGGGATGGACCCGGTGTTGCAGCGCGTCTTCGCCAGTCGCGGCGTGCAGGGTAGCGACGAACTGGATCGCGGTTTGGCGCGTTTGCCGTCGCCGTGGTTGTTGTCCGGTATCAAGTCGATGGTCGAGCACTTGGTGAACGCGGTCGAGCAGCGCTTGGCGATTACGATCGTCGCGGATTTCGATGCCGACGGCGCAACCAGTTGCGCATTGGCGATCAAGGGTTTGGCGTTGATGGGCGCTCGCGGGGTGGATTTCGTCGTGCCCAATCGTTTCGAATTCGGTTACGGCTTGACGCCGGAAATCGTCGAACTGGTCAAACGCCGGAAGCCAGATTTGATCGTCACCGTCGATAACGGCATTTCCAGCATTGCCGGGGTGGCGGTGGCCAAGGCGGCCGGCATTAAAGTGTTGGTGACCGATCATCATTTGCCCGGCCAAGAATTACCGGATGCCGACGCCATCGTCAATCCCAATCTGCCCGACGACAAGTTTCCCAGTCGCCACATCGCCGGGGTCGGTGTGATGTTCTATGTGCTAATGGCCTTGCGGATTCGGCTGCGCGAGCGGCATTGGTTCGAGAAAAACGGCATCGCCGAGCCGAATCTGGCGCAATTGCTGGATTATGTCGCACTCGGTACGGTCGCCGACGTCGTTGCGCTGGATCAGGTCAACCGGATACTGGTGCACCAGGGTTTGTTGCGAATACGCTCGGGACAATGTCAGCCGGGCATCAAGGCGCTCGCGGAAGTGGCCGGCAAAACGCTGGCCGGCATCCACGCCGCCGATCTTGGCTTTGCGTTGGCGCCGCGCCTGAACGCGGCTGGCCGGATGGACGATATGAGTTTGGGCATTCAATGCCTGTTAACGGAAGACGCCGGTCTGGCCCGCGACATCGCCGAGCAGCTGCACGCCCTGAATCAGGATCGCCGCGACGTCGAAGGCCAGATGAAATCCGAAGCGATGGCCTTGCTGGCCGAGATGAAGGCGCTGGACGAAAAGCACGTCCCGGCCGGGGTTTGCTTGTACGACGCCAATTGGCATCAAGGCGTGGTCGGCATTCTGGCTTCACGGATCAAGGACAGGTTGCATCGGCCGGTGATCGCATTCGCGCCGGCCGACCACGGCGACATCAAGGGCTCGGCTCGCTCTATACCCGGCGTGCATATCCGCGACGTGTTGGCCGATGTCGCGGCCGCTCATCCGCAGGTGTTGGAAAAATTCGGCGGTCACGCGATGGCGGCCGGATTGACGATCAAATTGCACGATTACCCGCACTTTGCATTGGCGTTTGCCGACGCGGTCGAAGCGCGTCTGGATGCGGTGGATCTCGAGCAAAAAGTGTATAGCGACGGCGAACTGGATGAAGCGCATATGACGCTGGCCTTTGCCGAAACTTTGCAACAAGCTGCCGTTTGGGGGCAGGCTTTTCCGGAGCCGGTGTTTAACGGCGTGTTCGACGTCATCCAATGTCGCATTGTCGGGCAGCAGCACCTGAAGCTGGTGCTCAAATTACCGTTCGGCGGCCAATTGTTCGACGCCATCGCGTTTTTTGCCGATAGGCCGGAAAATTGGCTGGGTTGCCGCAAGGTGAATGCGGCCTTTAAACTGGATATCAACGAATTTCGCGGACAACGCAGTCTGCAATTGCTGGTGCATTATTTGGAGAAATGGGAATGAGCTCGGCCGGTTTCGAGCACTGGTTGGACAGCGTACACCGATGGCGCTGGCCGTTGCTGCTGGCGATTCTCGCGCTACGGATCGGCTTCTTGGCGTTCAACGGCCTGGATCTGATCGGCGACGAGAGTTATTACTGGGACTGGTCGCGGCGACCGGACTGGTGCTATTACAGCAAACCGCCGATGGTAGCCTGGCTGATAGGCGCTTCCACCTGGTCGTTCGGCGATACCGCTTGGGCGGTAAGGCTGCCGGCGGTGTTGCTCGGCACCGGTTTTCTTTACTATCTGCACGCCACGGCCAGGGCGTTTTACGGCACGCGGGCGGCGGCGCTGACGCTGTTGCTGGTATTGGCGACGCCGAACAATGTGCTGGCCAATTTTCTGATGACCATCGATCCGCCGTTATATTGTTTTTGGATCGCCGCAGTTTATTATCTGCGCCGCGCCGTGTTCGACGGTCACCAGCGGGCTTGGCTGTGGGCGGGATGCGCGACCGCCTTGGCCTTGCTGAGCAAGCAGGCCGCATTGTTGCAGCCGTTGGCGTTGGCGGTGTTTCTGAGTGCGAGCGCGGCGCGCCGCCGCCATTTTCGCGGTGACTTTTGGCGCTATCTGGCGCCGGTCGTTTTGGCTGCGGTGCCTATTCTGGTCTGGAACGACCAGCATGATTGGGTCATGTTCGGTCATAGCAAGAGTCATTTCGGCAACGAGGGTGAATTCGATGCTTGGCGACGCCTGCGCGATGTTCGGGATTTCTGGTTTTACCAACTGTTGCTGTTGAATCCGCTGATGTTTGTTTTGACGTTGGCGACCGCGCTACGCGGGTTGTCAGGATTTCGGCAATGGGATGACGAGCGGCGCTTTCTATGGCTGATGGGGCCGGCCTGGTTGTTGTTGATCTTGGCGCTGAGTTTCGGCCAAAAAGTCCAGGGCAACTGGCCGATGCCGTTTTATTTCACTGGCTTGATTCTAGTGGCCGGCGCCGCGCCGGCTCCCGGCCGCTGGTTGAAAGCCGGCTTGGCGGTCGGCTTGGCGATGGTCTTGCTGACCTATGCGTTACCGGCGGTTTTACAAGCCTTGAATTTGCAAAACTCCAAACTCGATCCGACGAAACGTTTCAAGCAATGGCGGGTGTTGGCGGAGCGTATCGACACGTATCGGACCGAATCCGGCTCGGACCGGCCGGTCCTCGTCACGGTCGGACACCGCTTTTTGGCCAGTCAGCTGGCGTTTTATTTGCCGGACCATCCTCGCGTCTACCGCTACGAAGCCAGCGGCGGCGTGACCTCGCAGTACGAAGTCTGGCCCGGTCCGAACGAACGCTTGGGCCAGCCGGCGTTTCTGGTCGCCGACATTCAAGCCGCGCGCTTCGACAAGCGCTGGTCGGACAGCCTGGAAGGCCTGACTTTGCTGGGCGAAGTCGCCGATCCGGCCAAGCCGTCGACAAAATACTATGTTTATCGGGCCGAGAAGTTGAAGGCTTGGCCAGCGCCGCTAACACTGCATCAGGAAGGTCATGCCTCACCGTAAACTCGCCCGCGCCCGATTGGAATTGGCCATTTGGTTTCTGCTCGCGACCACGACGACCTTGGTTTTCTGGTTGACCGATCTGGATTTGACGATCGCCGGTTGGTTTTATCGGCCCGACGACCCGGAACAAGCTTGGCCTTATCGGCATTGGTGGTTGGTTAAGCCGCTCTACGACTACGCGTTTCCGTTTACAGTATGGTCGGGTGTCGCGGCGCTGGCGGTATATATCTCCAGCCATTTTCACCACTTCACTCGCCGCTTCCGGCGGCGGGCGCTTTACATTCTGTTGGTGATCGCGGTAGGACCGGGCGTGGTCGTCAATTTGATTGTCAAGGATCATTGGGGGCGGCCGCGGCCGGTGCACGTAACCGAGTTCGGCGGCGAGCATCGCTATATTCCGCCCGGCAAGATCGGCGGAACGCCGGACAAGTCTTTCGTCTGCGGTCATTGTTCGGTCGGCTACAGTTTTTTCGTACTGTATTTTCTGTCGCAAAATCACAAGGTAGTTTATCTGCTATTGACCTTGGCGCTGGGTTGGACCTTGGGGTTCACCCGGATGACCGCGGGCGGCCATTTTTTATCGGACATTCTTTGGTCCGGGTATCTGGTGTTTTTGGTGGCGTTCGCGCTGTATTACGGCTGGTTTCTCGAGATTAAATGGTTTCGCCGCCGCGACGGTTAAAATCGGTAAGCGCACTGGGCTTTAGCGCTTGGCTTGATATAATGCCGACTGTTTTTGATTAATTCCTGACGAGAGATTTGCATGATTCAAGGTAGTATCGTTGCTCTGGTAACCCCGATGACGGATGACGGCGCAGTGGATTTCGCCGCTCTGAAGCGCTTGGTGGAGTTTCATATCGAGCAAGGTACCGACGCTTTGGTCGCGGTCGGCACGACCGGCGAATCGGCGACGCTGGACGAAGACGAGCATTGCCGAGTCATCCAGGCAAGCGTCGAATATGTCGCCGGCCGGATACCGGTGATCGCCGGCACCGGCGCCAATTGCACCCGCGAAGCGATCGCGCTGACTCGGCGGGCCAAGGCGGCCGGAGCGGATGCCTGTTTGCTGGTGACGCCTTATTACAATAAACCGACTCAACAAGGCTTGTATCTGCATTACAAAGCCGTCGCGGAAGCGGTCGACATCCCGCAGATCCTTTACAACGTCCCAGGCCGTACCGGTTGCGATTTGTTGCCGGAAACCGTCGGCCGTTTGGCGCAAGTCGAAAACATTGTCGGCGTTAAAGAGGCGACCGGCAAATTGGAAAGAGTCCGGCAAATCCGGGATCTCACCGGTGCCGAGTTTGCGATTTACACCGGCGACGACGCCACCAGTCTGGAATTCTGTCTATTGGGCGGCAACGGCAGCATCACCGTGACCGGCAACGTCGCGCCACGCCTGGTTCACGACATGTTGACGGCCGCGATGCGCGGCGACCGGGCGGCGGCCGAAGCGATAGACGCCAAATTGCAAGGATTGCATGCCAAGCTGTTCATTCAGTCCAATCCGATTCCGGTGAAATGGGCCGTCGCCGAAATGGGCCTGATCGGTACCGGTATTCGTTTGCCGTTGACTTGGCTGACCGAGGATTGTTACGACCCGGTAAGAGCCGCGATGCGGCAGGCGGGTGCGCTTTAACATGCGCGCCATTCGGTTAGGTCGCTGGCTATTGCTGGCGGGTGTGCTGAGCGCGGTCGGCGGTTGCGGTTACGTCAAAAGCCTGTTTCCCGATAAAGAGCGGGATTACCAGTTTACGACAGAGATCCCCGAATTAGTCGTGCCGGACGATTTGAAAAACAAAACCTTTCCGACCCGCGCGCCCGCGTCGCCCAGGACCGACTCCCCGGCGCGGGTCGCCGCGACAGCTCCGGCACCGATCGAAAGCGAGGGTGCAGAGGCAACTTCGGCCGCGGCCGAGGAACGCTCGTCGCCCATGCCAAGCGAGCCGGTCGAGAAGCCGGAAGTCGCCAAGGCTCAAGTAGCGCCGGCGCCAAGCCGCTCCCAGGCCGAACCCGCCGTAGGAGGCGCGCCGCGCCAATCCAGCGACGGCGTCAGCAGTCTGGAAATCGATCAATCGATTATCCAAGCTTGGTGGTTGGTCAGCAAATCGCTGAGCCGCCAGAAGTTGGAGATCGTCGAACGTAACATGGACAAAGGCTATTTCTTTGTCAAATACGATCCGAATGCGATCAAACCCGAAGACGGCTCTATTCTGGACGAGTTTAATTTCATGTTCGGCGACGATCCCAGCCAGGAACTCGAGTACCGGATCAGCTTGCAGGCCTTGTCGGCCGATGCCACCGAAGTGACGGTGCAAGACAGCGAAGGTCGAAGTTTGTCCAATACCGCCGCGACTTCGTTATTGCGCTTGATCACCGACGGTATCAAGCAGGACTTGCCGGCGGATGGCGAGCCGGCCGCGCAACCCTGACGGGTTCGCCCCGCGCCGCCCGCGCGCCTGAATTCACCGTATCCAAACAGCCTCGCGGCCGACGCCGCACCTAATATCGAGTACATGCCCATGTTGACCCTACCCGGTAGCTCCGCACTGTCCCGTTTTCGAATCGAAAAACTACTCAGCGTCTTGCAAGTTCAGCAGCCTCAAGTGACCGCCGTAGCGGCCCGTTATCTGCACTTCGTGCAATTAGCGGCCGATCTGGATACTGACCAACGGGCGATGCTGGAACGCTTGTTGGATTATGGCGATCGTCATGAGGCTTGGCCGGCCGAGCCGATGAATCGGGTTTGCGTCGTACCCAGGCTGGGAACTATTTCGCCATGGTCCAGCAAAGCCTCGGAGATCGCCGAACGCTGCGGATTGACCTCGGTCAAGCGGATTGAGCGCGGTATCGAATACGCGTTCACCACTAGCTCACCGTTTGACGAATCGGACATAGCCGCGTTGACGGCCGCGCTGCACGACAGGATGACCCAGCAAGTCGTCACGAATCTTGCCGAACTGACTCTGTTTGCCGAACACGAACCCAAACCGCTGCAAACCGTGGCGATAATCGAACGCGGCCGTGCCGCGCTGGAGCAAGCCAACGTCGAATTGGGTCTGGCATTGTCGGCCGACGAAATCGATTATCTGACCGACAGTTTCACAAAGCTTGGCCGCAATCCGACCGACGTGGAACTGATGATGTTTGCCCAGGCGAACTCCGAGCACTGCCGCCACAAAATTTTCAACGCCAGCTGGACGATAGACGGCGAAGAACAGGCCAAATCGCTGTTCGCGATGATCCGCAACACCCACAATCTGCATCCGCAAGGCGTACTGTCGGCTTACAAGGATAATGCCTCGGTGCTGGAAGGACCTAGCGCGCAAGTGTTTATTCGCGACGCGCACAGCCATCGTTACGGCTATGTCGAGGAAGCCGCGCATATTTTGATGAAGGTCGAGACCCATAACCACCCGACCGCGATTTCGCCGCACCCCGGCGCCGCGACCGGTTCAGG
>NZ_LUUK01000178.1 GCF_001644025.1 Methylomonas koyamae | reverse complement strand
TCTGGCCGGCAACGTCTGGGAAGTCGTCGTCCCCAACGCGCTGGCGCTGGCCTTGATGGCGGCACTGTTCATGGCGCTGGCTTGGTGGCGGGCGCCGCGCCGCTTGGAGTGAACGATGTTTTGGCGGATTTACGCAATGCTGGTCAAGGAGTTCCTCGATCTGGTCAAGGACAAGAAAAGTCGTTTCGTGCTGATCGCGCCGCCCATCGTGCAATTGTTCGTGTTCGGCTACGCCGCCACTTACGATCTCAACCAAGTGCCGATCGCGGTGTACAACGAAGACGCCGGCATCGCCTCGCGCGAGTTGATCGCTCGCTTCGGCGGCGCGCCGGCGTTTCGGGAGGCGCGGCGCTTGCGGCGCGAGGCCGAAGTCGCCGAAGTGCTGGATACCAAGCAAGTATTGCTGGTGTTGCATATCGGTCGGCATTTCAGCCGCGACCTGCTGAGCGGCCGCCAACCGGCCGACGTGCAAATCCTGCTGGACGGCCGTGATTCGAATACCGCCCAAATCGCCCAAGGCTACGCGCAAACGGTGATCGCCGATTTCAACATCGCCTGGGCCAGGGACCACGGTTTGCCGCTGCCGGCCGCGGAGTTGCGGACCCGAGCCTGGTTCAATCCCAACCTGGAAAGCCGTTGGTTTATCGTGCCGGGCATCGTCGGTTTGCTGACCTTGGTGGTAACGATGTTGGTGACTTCGCTGTCGGTGGCGCGCGAGCGCGAGCAGGGGACCTTCGACCAGTTATTGGTGACGCCGCTGACGCCGAGGGAAATCGTGGTCGGCAAGGCCGTGCCGGGCTTCTTGATCGGCGTGTTCGAGGCCACTTTCAGCATCGTCATGGTGGTGCTGTGGTTCCGGGTGCCGCTGCTGGGCAGTTTGACGGCCTTGTATATCGGCATCGTGTTCTACGTGTTTGCGATCGTCGGGGTCGGCCTGATGATTTCCTCGCTGTCGACGACTCAGCAGCAAGGCTTGCTGGGCGGCTTTCTAGTCATCGTTCCGGCGGTGATCCTGTCCGGCTATGCCACGCCGATCGCCAACATGCCGGAAGCCGTGCAAACCCTGACCTTGCTCAATCCGCTACGCTACTTTCTGGTCATCGTCCGCGGGGTATTCCTGCAAGGCCTGGACAGCCCGGCGCTGCTGCATCAATACTGGCCGATGGCCTTGATCGGCTTGGCCTCGCTAAGCTGCGCGGGTTGGTTGTTCCGCAAGCGGATGTATTGAGGGGGCGTCTGATCGTTTAAACCTGGCCTTGGCATTGAATGGGGTGCCTGGCGAGTACTTGAAGTTTGAATAAGGAACAGGATTGTAGCCGTTGATGTTTTCGAATAACCAATAGCGCTCGGTGAATGGGAGTCTAGTGTTGACAGTTAATAACTGTAATCGACCCTAAGCAGGTCAATGACGATGAAATTGAATAGACAAAAAATGCAGATAAGCTGCCTTCAATTGTGAAATTAGCTTGCCAAATCGCTCGTTTCGAAGTCAACATTCCTCCGATTATGCTATCGCTAATCGGAGCTCGATTAATTAGAGGTTCACCATGGCACGACGGAAGGAGCTCAAAAACATCGCATCCGGGTTATATGGTTCGTTCATAAGCCGCAACAACGATGTAGGTGGCTATTGGGGTATTGGAAAACTTTGTCTTCTTGCGCAACAGAGTGGTGTTCAAATAGTTCGCCTTGATCTCCTTACGAAATCAATATTCCCAGCAAGTTCAGAGTTTTCAAAACTGGTTTCCGGCTACAGCTCAATCCTAAATAAGCATCTTTCTGCGAAGGGCATTCCGGAAAACTGGTTAGCCTCCGCGACCATTGAGCTCGATTTCAAGCCTGAGCACCCTTCCGGAAAGCACATTCCAATTGCAACGTGGGGTAGTCTATTCAAGCTTGTGGTGAACATTTCAGACGACATGAAGAAAAATCATACTGTTTCTGGCTACAGTTTTTGCTGGCCACATAATCCGAGAAAGGAAGCCAAAAGTGCAGGTACGGAACGCTTCTAATTCTGCGCCCAACCTCGCTCCTTTCAGTTGCTGGATGCAGCGGGATAAAGCTGCGCAGAGCCGGTTAGCTCCACTACATGGTATCCCTATCTATGCAAGGACTTTGTTTGTCGTTTAGGCGATACGGATGACTGATGAAAAATGCACGTTTCACTTAGCCTCATTTAGAGTGCCGTCGAAAAATCCGGACTCCGACGCCTTAGATGACATGGTCGCTAGGGCAAACCAGTTTAGGGACGCGTCGATTAGGTGCTTTAACTCAACCGTTCCAATTGCTGAGCAGAACCAGCTGTTAGTGTTTCCCCATGTCGTTTGTGGGTGTTTTGCTTGTGAAATGTATCTGAAATTTCTGTTAAAGAAGGATGGCAAAAAAGCTCCAAGAAATCACTCTCTGATCGAATTATGGGCTATGCAGTCAGACATAATTAAAAATGGATTTCAAGCTAAGTATATAACAACAAACATCGATGATTTAATAAGATCCATATCCGATCATTTTATTAAAATCAGGTATAACCACGAGATGCAAATGGAGACCGTTCATTTTGGTGAAGATAAACTTGCCATGATTCTTCCGTACCTCTCTGATGTTTGTAATAAATAAAGATGCAAAATGGGCCTAATTTAGGTGGTGCAGACGGAGCTCGCAATAAAACGCGTAGTCCAAAAACGGGGTCAGGTCTTGCAATAGAGCCTCCCTCAGTTAATATGAAATGCTGGTAATCATTGAATTACGGTTACTGATCGTCAGAATTCAGTCGTTCGCAACTCCATGTCTCTGGCGCCGGTGTGCTTTTCGGTGCTTTCCACTAGCGGCCTGCCGGCGTCAAGCTTGCTACCTATCAGAGACCATTACGCCCCAGCGACTGGCGATTTTCTCCGCCGCGCGCCAACTAGCCTATAATTGCCGATCAAACCGTCGATACCGTCACTTATTCAATCATTTTCCCCGCCTTCATGCTCGACCACCTAACGATAGCCGGAACCCAGGACACCGGTTTCGACGATCCGTTGCTGGCCGCCTTATTGACAGTTTGCCAGCACCTGCATATTTCGCAAACCCCGGCGGCGTTGACCGCGGGACTCCCCTTGGTCGATCACAAACTGACGCCGGCGCTGTTCGGGCGGGCCGCCGAGCGGGCCGGCATGTCGGCCCGCTTGCTGCGCCGGCCTCTGGCCGACATTCCGGCCTTGAGTCTGCCGGCGGTGCTGTTGCTCCGCGACGGCCACGCCTGCGTGCTGATCGGTAAGGATGGGGAGAGCTGTCGAATCGCCGTTTCGGAAACCGGCGGCGAGAAGACGCTGCCCAGCGCCGAACTGGAGAATCTGTATGCCGGCCGGGCTTTCTTCGTTCGAGTCAATCACCGCTTCGATGCCAGAACCGCCGATCTCGGCGCGGCGCGGACCGGCCATTGGATACGCAATGTGGTCTACGCCGCATGGCCGATCTACGCCGAGGTGTTGGCCGCGTCGTTGCTGATCAATTTGTTCGCGTTGGCGGCGCCGTTGTTCTTCATGAACGTCTACGACCGGGTGGTGCCGAATCACGCGCTGGAAACGCTATGGGTGCTGGCGCTCGGGGTGTTGATCGTGTTCGGCTTCGAGTTGGCGATGAAGCTGTTGCGCGGCTACTTTATAGACGCCGCCGGTAAGCGCGCCGACATCGTCTTGTCGGCCGGCATCTTCGAAAAATTGCTGAACATCCGGCTGGAAGCTCGCCCGGCCTCGGCCGGCGCATTCGCTAACCGCTTGCACGAATTCGAGGCCTTCCGCGAGTTTTTGACCTCGGCCACCTTGGTGACCTTGGTCGATCTGCCGTTTTTGCTGCTGTTCGTATTGATTGTGTACAGCATTGCCGGCCCACTAGCCTGGATTCCGTTGGCGATATTGCCGCTGGCGGTATTGGCCGGCATCGCCTTGCAGGCGCCGTTGCGGCAAACCGTCGATACGATGTTTCGCTACGCCGCGGAGAACCAGGCGACCTTGATCGAAGCCCTGACTAATTTGGAAAACGTTAAAACCACCGGCGCGGCCAGCCAGTTGCAACGGCGCTGGGAAAACAATATCGGTGAGCTGGCGAGGCTGGGACTTAAATCCCGTTTGTACACCAGTCTGACCGTCAATCTGACCGCGTTCTTTCAACAACTGGCGGCGGTGCTGCTGGTCGTGGCCGGCGTGTACCGGATCGGCGACGGCGAGTTGACCACCGGCGGTTTGGTGGCATGCACGATGCTGGCCGGCCGGGCCTTGGCGCCGGTCGGCCAGGTCGCGGCCTTGCTGACCCGCTATCATCAGGCGCGGATGGCCCTGGGCTCGGTGCGGCGGATGATGGAGCTGCCGGTGGAACGCGAGGCCGGTAAGGATTATATGCACCGGCCGCGTCTGGCCGGCGAGGTCGAGTTTCGCGGGGTCGGCTTCAGCTATCCCGGCCAGCCGGTACCCGCCTTGGATAATGTGTCGTTCAAGATTCGGGCCGGCGAGCGGGTCGGCGTGATCGGCCGGATAGGCTCCGGCAAAAGTACGCTGGAGAAATTGATTCTGGCGCTGTACCAGCCGCAACAAGGCGCGATTTTGTTGGACGGTTGCGATAGCCGCCAACTTGATCCGGCCGAATTGCGTCGCCAAATCGGCTACGTGCCGCAGGATAACGCGTTGATGTTCGGCAGCGTGCGCGACAACATCGTATTCGGCGCCGGGTACGTCGACGACGCGGCGATGCTGCGGGCGGCGGAGTTGGCCGGCGTCGCGCAGTTTACCGCCCGCCATCCACTCGGTTTCGACATGCCGGTCGGCGAGCGCGGCGCCGGCTTGTCGGGCGGCCAACGCCAAAGCATCGTGCTGGCCAGGGCCTTGCTGTTGCAGCCGGCGCTGTTGGTGCTGGACGAGCCGACCAACGCGATGGACAACAGCAGCGAGGAAGCCTTCAAGCAGCGCTTCGCGGCGCAATTGTCCGATCAGACCCTGATCCTAGTGACCCACAAAGCTTCGCTGTTGAGTCTGGTGGACCGGGTCATCGTCATGGACGGCGGTCACATTGTCGCCGACGGTCCGAAAGATCATGTGTTGGAAGCCTTGCGGCAAGGCCAGATCAAGGTGGCCGGATGAAAAAAACTTTGGGTGCTTGGCTGGCCGACTACCGCTATCGCAGCGAGGACCGCCGCGATTTCGACATCGCCGACGGCAGCGCGCTGTACGAATTGCCGATCCAAAGTCATTTGATTTTGCTGACCACGCTGGTCTTCGTGGTCGTGGCGCTGGTCTGGGCCAATTTCGCGACGCTGGATGAAGTGACGCGCGGTCAAGGCAAGACGATACCGTCCAGCCAGATCCAGGTCGTACAAAATCTGGAAGGCGGCATCGTCTCGGAAATCCTGGTGCGCGAGGGGGATAGCGTCGAAAAAGATCAAGTCTTGCTGCAACTGGACCGGGTGCGTTTTGCCTCGTCGTTTCAGGAAGCCAAGCTTAAGTATTACGAGCTGCTGGCCAATACCGCCCGCTTGAACGCCGAAATCAACGGCGGCGCGTTGCAATTGCCGGACGAAGTGGTCAAGCAGGCGCCCCAGATTGCCGACAATGTCCGGCAGTTGCTGGCTTCCCGCCAACACGAACTGAAATCGAACACCGATATTCTCAGCGAGCAGATTCGCCAGCGCGAACAGGAAATCGTCGAGTTGCAGTCCAAGAGCGAACAACTCGGACGCAGCTATAAAATGCTGCAGGACGAAGTGAAAATGTCCGAACCGCTGGTGGCCGACGGCGCGATGTCGCAAGTCGAATTGTTGCGGCTGCAGCGGGCCGCCAACGATTTGCACGGCGAATTGAACTCGGCCAATCTGGCGATGCCGCGCGCGCGTTCGGCGCTGGACGAAGCCCGCAATAAACTTTCCGAAATCAAGGCGCGCTTTCGGACCGAGGCCTTGAAGGAATTGAACGAGACCAAGGCCGAATTGGATCGCACCAGCGCTTCCGCCGTTGCGCTGGAAGACCGGGTCAGCCGGACGCGGGTGTTGTCGCCGGTCAAGGGCACCGTCAAGCGCATCAAGATCAATACGGTCGGCGGCGTAATTCAGCCGGGTATGGATTTGTTGGAAATCGTGCCGGTCGAGGATCAGTTGCTGATCGAGGCCAAAATCCGCCCGGCCGACATCGCTTTTCTTCACCCCGGACAGCAAGCTGTGGTAAAACTAACCGCGTACGACTATTCGATATACGGCGGTTTGGACGCAGTGTTGGAGCATATTAGCGCCGACAGTATTCCCGGCGAAAAAAAGGATGAGGACAGCTATTACCTGATCCGCCTGCGCACCGCCACGAACACTTTGCAAAACCGAGGGGAACGCTTGCAGATCATTGCCGGCATGACCGCCGAGGTCGATATATTGACCGGCAAGAAAACCGTGCTCGAATACCTGATGAAGCCGATATTCAAGGCCAGGGATAGGGCGTTGAGAGAACGATAATTACAAACGGCATATCCGTGGCTAACCTATTGATTTGTTCTAATAATCCCCAGTTGACCGCGCAATGGAACCACGCGTTGATTTCGGAATACACGGTCAGTATGTTGCACAATCCCAAGACCGAATTCACCGCCGACGCGGTCATTCTGGACGCTAAGAAGCTGGACGACGATGCCAGTCTGATGGCGTTGTTTTCCAACCGCCATACCCGTTTTCTAGTGATGGGCTGCGATTGGCCGGATAGCCGGCAAATCGAAGTGTTGATCAACGGCGCGGCCGGTTACTGCGATCAATCCGAATCCGCCGAATTATTGAAGCGGGCCGTCGCCTGCATTCTGGACGGCGACATCTGGATACGCCGCGCCCTGGTCCCCAAGGTGATCGGGGCGTTGACCCGCGCCAGACAAACTCAAACCGTGAAAAATCGTTACGACGCCGAGCAGAAACTGCAGCAGATCGCCGGCTTGTCGGCGCGCGAGCTCGAAGTCGCCAATCTGATCCGCCAGGGCGAAAACAATAAACGTATCGCGCTGGCGCTGAATATTTCAGAGCGCACAGTCAAGGCGCATTTATCGTCGATATTCCGCAAATTGGGTGTCGACGATCGCTTGCATCTGGCCATATTGTTAAAAGAAACCGACCAATATCAAAGAGGATAGGCATGAAATCGACGACCGGATGGGGTGTAAGCATCGCGATACAACTAGCGTTTGCGACCGACGGCTACGCGGTAACGTTACAGGATTCGATCCAGAAAGTGCTGGACGACAACCCGAAGATCCAGGCGGCCAAATCCGAACGCCGGGCGGTCGAGGAAGAAATCGGCCAAGCCAAGGCCGGTTACTTTCCGACCGTGGACGCCACGGCCGGCATCGGTTGGGAAGAGTCGAACAATCCGACCACCCGTACCCGAGGCGACGGCTCGGTGTTTTATCATCGCGAGGAAGGCGCCATCCAGGTCCGGCAAATGTTGTTCGACGGTCTGGCTACTCCCAACGAAGTCGAGCGCCAGGAAAAACGTACCGATTCGCGCGCCTACACCGTGTTCGGCCAGTCCGAGATCACCGCGCTGGACGGCGTCGAAGCCTACCTGAAAGTGTTGCGCCGTCAGGAGTTGCTGAATCTAGCCAAGGACAACCTGCAACTGCATTTGCGCACCAACGAGCAAATCAAATTGCGTAGCGAGCGCGGCGTCGGCAAGCGGGCCGACGTCGATCAATCGATGGGCCGGGTGGCTTTGGCCGAGAAGAACGTCTGGTCCGAGACCGGTAACCTGAAAGACGCCGAAACCGGCTTTCAACGGGTGATCGGCATCTTGCCGGACACGGTCGAACCGGTCGCCGCGCCGACCGCCGCGTTGCCGGCGACGATGGAACAAGCCATCGACGAAGCGCTGGCCGACCATCCGATTCTGAAGTCGGCGAATTCGGACGTGGAATCGGCCTTCGCCCAGCACGAAACCGCCAAGGCACCGTACTTTCCGCGTTTCGATATCGAAACCGGCGTCAGTCACAACTATAACCTAGACGGTATCCGCGGCACCAACTCGGACATGACCGCGATGCTGCGGATGCGCTACAACCTGTTCAACGGCGGCAAGGACATCGCCCGCCGCGAGCAGACCGCACAATTGATCAATCAGGCCAAGGACATCCGCGACAACACCCATCGCCAAGTGGTCGAAAGTATGCGTTTGTCCTGGGTGGCTTACCAGACCGTGAAAAGCCAGATGGAGTTCTACAAACAACACGCAGACTCGGCCGAAAAAACCATCACCGCCTACCAACAGCAGTTCAATATCGGTCAGCGCACCTTGTTGGACTTGCTGGATACCTACAACGAGATGTACGTTGCCAAGAGCTCGTTGATTAACGCCAAATACGACGAGTTATTCTCGCAGTACCGAATTTTGGCGAGCAAGGGCCAATTGAATAAGCATTTGGGTACCAAATTGCCGGAAGAGATTCAGCCCATCAGTTCGGCGGATTAGAGAACGCGATGCGCGGGTTTCTAGAGTTGGCGACATATAGATGATGCGGATACATGTCGATCGATGATAGGTTGAAGTCCATAGCTGGTTAATAGCTTGTAGAGGGGCGCAATCCTAACCGTGTAGCGATGCCGGCCCTTTAATAGTAGTTCTGAAAGATCCGCATCAGTTTGGGCATTCCGATAGCAGTCGCCCTATCGGATCGCCAAACACACGGTTTTCAACAATGCGTGGGCGACGGCGAAGATAGTGCGCTTTCGCCCGTGTCGAATCAATAGTGATCTCCTGAAAAAAGTTGTTTTGAATCATTGCGATAAATGGTTGCGGCTTTTTACGTCATCGGTTCCTGAGTGTTCCAGCGTGAACAGCGCAGTCGAAAGCCTTTTGCTCAGGACCAATAGCCGATACAGCGCTGTTGGATCTTGACGACGCTGTTCCGTATCTCCGTACCAATACTTAGCAAGACGACAACGACCAGTCCGATGTCGAGCGGCCGGTCGGAGAGGTTTTCGAACCGAACATGAGCAAGTTCAATGCTTCGCGCCGCCGTTGCCTATTTTTCAACATTTAACGGGCTGTCCGAGTTGGTAAGCGTCGAATCGAGTAGGGGCGCAAAAGCCATGGACTTCAATAGGCCGGTCGCATTGGATAGCGCGGGTAGCGTTAAGCGTTAGAGTTAGCGAGAGGCTGGCGGCTACGGGGCGTTCGACAAAGTCCGGCCGAATCGCCGGGCGGAACGACCGATTATCCGACAAATGTTTGTCGCCCACGCTTAGTGGTTTGTCGGTTTTCCTACAAAAAGCTTGTCCGGGAATCGCTGGAAAATCATCGGGTTATTGCTTGGCACGCCGGTTGCAAGTTGATAAGCAAAAACTTGGGGTCGTGTCATGAAAACGAATAAAGACATTGCGGAATTATTGGACGAACCGGCTTGCGAACACAACAAGAAGGAGAAATCCGGTTGCGCCAAGCCTAAACCCGGCTCCGCCGCGGGCGGTTGTGCGTTTGACGGTGCCCAGATTGCGTTGTTGCCTATCGCCGATGTCGCCCATATTGTCCACGGGCCGATTGCCTGCGCCGGCAGCTCTTGGGATAACCGCGGGACCCGGTCGTCGGGGCCGGACTTATACCGGATCGGCATGACCACCGATTTGACCGAACAGGATATCGTGATGGGCCGCAGCGAAAAGCGGCTGTTCCACGCGATCAAGCAGGCCATCGAGACCTACAATCCACCGGCGGTGTTCGTCTACAACACCTGCGTTCCGGCCTTGGTCGGCGACGACATCAACGCGACCTGCAAGGAAGCCGCCGAGCGGTGGGGCGTGCCGGTGGTACCTATCGATAGCGCCGGTTTCTACGGCACTAAAAACCTGGGCAACCGGATTGCCGCCGATGCGATGCTGAACCATGTGGTCGGCACGCGCGATCCCGATCCGTTGCCGCCGGGTACCGAGCGGCCCGGTATCAAGGTTCACGACGTCAATCTGGTCGGCGAATACAACATCGCCGGCGAATTCTGGCATGTACTGCCCTTGCTGGACGAACTGGGCTTGCGGGTGCTGTGCACCTTGTCCGGCGACGCCCGCTTCCGCGAGGTGCAAACCATGCACAAAGCCGAAGTCAACATGATGGTCTGCTCGAAAGCGATGCTGAACGTGGCCCGTCGTATGGAAAAAGATTACAAAACCCCGTGGTTCGAAGGCAGCTTCTACGGCATTACCGATACCAGCCAGTCCTTGCGCGATTTTGCCAAGGTCATCGACGATCCGGATTTGACCGAACGCACCGAGGCGCTGATTGCCCGCGAAGAGGCTCGAATCCGCGCGGCGCTGGCGCCGTGGCGCGAGCGTTTGAAAGGCAAGCGGGTGCTATTGTTTACCGGCGGGGTCAAGAGCTGGTCGGTGATTTCGGCCTTGCAGGATTTGGGGATGGTCGTGGTCGCGACCGGTACCAAAAAGTCCACCGAGGAGGACAAGGCGCGCATCCGCGAACTGATGGGCGAGGATACGCTGATGATCGAGGACGGTAGCCCGAAAGCGCTGTTGAAGGTCGTTCACGATTACAAGGCCGATATTCTGATCGCCGGTGGCCGCAATATGTACACCGCGTTGAAAGCCAAAATCCCGTTCCTGGATATCAACCAAGAGCGCGAATTCGGTTATGCCGGTTACGAAGGCATGCTGGAATTGGTTCGCCAGTTGGCGCTGACGTTGGAAAGCCCGGTTTGGGAGTCGGTCAGGGCGCCGATGCCCTGGCGCGTCGGCGCTCTCGCCAAGCCCGTTACCAGCGAAACGGTGGAGCCGGCGTTAAAAATTCAGGCGGCTTAGTCCGATTAGACGGTGTGCGATTGACTCAGGCAACTAGGTAGGCGGCGATGGCGGAAATTCTCAAACGTAAGAAAGCACTCTCGGTCAGTCCGTTAAAGGCCAGCGCGCCAACCGGCGGTTCGTTGGCTTGCCTGGGTTTCGACCGAGCGATTCCGATGCTGCACGGTTCGCAAGGCTGTACCGCATTCGCGAAAGTGTTTTTCGTCCGGCATTTTCGCGAACCGATTCCATTGCAAACCACCGCGATGGACCAAGCCAGCTCAGTGCTGGGCGCCGACGAAAACGTCGTCGAAGGTTTGAAAGCCATCGCCGAGAAATCCAATCCGGCCTTGATCGCGGTGTTGACCACCGGTTTGGCCGAAACCCAGGGTTGCGACGTACAGCGCAACGTGCGCGAATTTCGCGCCAAGTATCCGGAGTACGATCACGTTGCCGTCGTCGCGGTCAATACCCCGGATTTCACCGGTTGCGTCGAGACCGGCTATGCCGCGACGATACACGAGATCGTCAATGCACTGGTGCCCGATGCCGAAACGGCGGGTACCAAGCCAGGTAATCGCCGTCGGCAGGTGAACGTGTTGGTCAGCCATATGCTGACGCCCGGCGACCTGGAAGCCCTGCGCGACACGATAGAAATGTTCGGCTTGCGGCCGGTGCTGGTGCCGGATTTATCCGACTCGCTGGACGGCAGCTTGACCGAAGACGAATTTTCGCCGGTGACGATAGGCGGTACGCCGGTGTCGGAACTGGCTACGCTGGGCGAGGCCAAGGCCTCGCTGATCATTGGACCTTCCTTGCATAAAGCCGGCGAGTTGCTGCAAGAAAAAACCGGCGTGCCGAGTTACTTTTTCGAACATTTGTACGGCCTGGAAGCCAACGATGCGCTGATCCTGGCGCTGGCCGAAATCAGCGAACAGCCGGTCCCGCAACGGATAGAACGCCAACGTGCTCAATTGCAGGACGCGATGCTGGATACCCATTTCATGCTGGGCCAGCTCAAGGTGGCGATCGCTGCGGATCCCGATTTGCTGAATGCCTGCGTGCATTTGATCAAGGGCATGGGCGGCGACGTGGTCGCGGCGATCAGCCCGGCTAACGCGGCGATTCTGAGCAAAATGCCGGTTAGCAGCGTCAAGATCGGCGACCTGGAAGATCTGGAGCTGACCGCTAGGGAAAACGGCGCGCAGTTGCTGATCGGCAATTCGCACGCGGTCGATAGCGCGGAACGCCTGGGCGTGCCTATCCTGCGCACCGGCTTTCCGTTGTACGACATCATCGGCGGCTATCAAAAAACCTGGATCGGTTATCGCGGCACGCGCCAAGCTTTGTTCGACTTGGCTAACTTGGTGATCAACTTCGCGCACGAAGAGATCGAAGTCTATCACTCGCCGTATTCGCAAAAACCGGAAAACGAACGCCACGCCTGCTCGCCGTCATGTCACTAGCCCGTCGCATGCAGGTTGTGCATACCCCTGAACAGAGGATGCCCATGGAAACCGCGATTAAAGTCGCCTTTGCCACTACCGATATGGTGCATGTCAACCAGCATTTCGGTTCAGCCCGTTCGTTCGCGGTCTACGCGGTGGACCCCGAGCAATCGGAAATGCTAGAAGCCGCGCAGTTCGGCGAACTGGCCCAGGACGGTAACGAGGATAAGTTGTCGGTCAAGATTCAACTGCTGGACGGCTGCGCGGCCGTCTATTGCCAAGCCATCGGCGCCTCGGCGATCAAGCAAATCATCGCCCAGGGCATACAGCCGATCAAAGTCCATGAAGGCAGCACCATCAAGGATTTGATCGGCGATTTGCAGAACGAAATGAAAGCCGGGCCTTCCGCGTGGCTGACCAAGGCCATCAACGCGCACAAGGGGCCGGATGCCGGCCGCTTCGATGCGATGGAAGACGAAGGCTGGGACGAGTAAGCGCTTTAACGAATCGACAAATTGCGGCGGTTCGCCGCCCTAACCAAAACCACTGGAGAACCCACCATGTCTCAACCCGCACTCGTCGTCGAAGCCGGCGACCCTTTGATGAGCTCTGAAATCGTTGTCGAGATGATCAAACAACTCAGAGCAATGGATACCTACGACACCTACGAAGGTTGGTCCGAGGAAAAAATCATCGATCCGCTGATCATGACCAAGGAGCGCAAACGCGAAGTGCCGGTCATCGGCGATCCCGACGAAATTACGCTGGCGCGCGTCAAGGCGTATTACAACGCCATTTCCTCGCTGGTGGAAAAACGTTGCGGTCTGATGGCGGTACCGGTGATCAATATCACCCACGAAGGCTTCGGCCGGGCGCTGGTGTTGGTCGGCAAACTGATCGCGGTAGACAAAGTGTTGCGCGACGTGCATCGCTTCGGCTTCGGCAGTTTGGAAGAGTTGAACGAAAAAACCGAGAAAGTGTTGGAAAAAGCCGTGGCCTTGATCGAGCAATTCAAAGAAGTGGCGGAAGCTTGAGGTGAAATTATGAGTGACGAAGAGATTAAAGCGCTGGAAAAAGAAGTGAAAAAGACCAAACGCCTGGCCAACGAGGCGGCGTCGGTGTTGCATGATCTGATCGAAGACCGTTTGCCGGATGCTTATGGGGAGTTGATGGGCATTGCCCAAACGACGTACGACGCATGTAAGGCTTGGGACGAAGCCAACAAGAAATTTCAAGCCGCCAGTGGCGGATGAGGCTTGAGGAGAGCGATATGAGCGAATTTGTAACCGGCGTAACCTTTGGCGGCAGCGTTTGGACGCCATCTTACGTGACCGATTTGAACCAACGCGACTGCATCGGTTGCGGCCGTTGCTTCAAGGTGTGCCCACGCGACGTGTTCGATTTGGTGGACCGGGGAGATGTACTGGACGCCGCCGACTTGGAGGACTTCGACGAGGATGACGACAACACGATGGTGATGAGCCTTAAAAATGCCGCCGACTGTATCGGCTGCGAGGCTTGCTCCAAAGTTTGCCCGAAAGCCTGCTTTACCCACGAGCACAAGGCAGCGGCGTGAACGCCGTCCGGCGATTGCGGAGTGTTTAGCGCTCCGCTTTGGTCCTGCCTTTTGATGGCCACTTTTTATCGGCAGGCTTCCGCGCCGCTCAACGCGAAACCGTTGAGCGCAAACGCGATGCAAGCGACCGCCATCCATACAGCTTGGTTGGCGGCTTGAAGCGATCTGCCCGCTTTAAGAAAGGGCGCTCCCTTTCAGCGTCGCGCAAGCGACCCGATTTCTTATTTCAGTTCAAAAAAGGAAAGCTATCATGCCACGTCCCAATAAACACGTTTTCGTCTGTACTCAAGCGCGTCCGCAAGGCCATCCGCGCGGTTCCTGTACCGCCAGCGGTTGTGCCGACGTGATGAACGAATTCATGGCGCAAATTCAAAGCCGCAATTTGTTCGAAAAAATCGGCCTGACCAACACCGGCTGCATGGGGCCTTGCATGCTGGGGCCCAGCGTGCTGGTCTATCCCGAAGGTGTTATGTATGGACGGGTGACCAAGGATGACGTCAAAACCATCATCGAGGAGCATTTGCTGGGTGATAAGCCTGTCGAAAAGCTTATCGTGCCCGCCGAGGTTTGGTAAGCAATGGCCGCGGTCAGCTTTCTTGAAGAGCGGGTGCTGTTCAGCCCGGATGTCCCAGAAGCCGTCAACAAACTGTTGCAGTCGGCGGTGGCGGCCAGCCATGCCGACAAACCGCTGGCCGAGAAGTTTTTTCAGCAGGCCCAGGCCTTGGACGGCACCTGTTTGCAAACCTATTTCGCGTTGTACAAGTTTTATTTTTACCAGGGCCGATTGCAGGAAGCGGAGCGCGAAGCCCGGGCGGCCTTGGCGGAGGCGGCTCGGCAAGGCGGCTTCACGGCGGATTACCGACTGTTGAGCCAGGAAACCGGCAAGCGGGATATGTATGCCAGCGACGTTCACTTGTTCTATCTGTATAGTTTGAAAGCGCTGGCCTTTATCAATCTGCGCCGCCAACAGGATGAGGAGGCGCAACTGATCCTGTCCATAATTCGGGGCTTGGATCCGGAAGACCGCTCCGGTGCGTCGGTAATCATGGACTTGGCGAGCGCAATGTTGGAGGATGCCGCATGAGCGCGGAAAGTTTGTCTGAACACGTTGAAATGCGCCGCGAATTCGGCAAAACCGTGTGCCAACGCATCGCCGCGAATATTGCCAAGCTGGGTTTCCCGGTACAGACTCAGATCGCGTTGCCGGAATACGAAGCCGCCCAATTCAGTCTGGTTAGCGACCCGTTCACGCAAAGCGTGGATTTGGTGGGATATTGGTACGACGCCAATAAGCGCCGGATCGGTCAAATCAAATTTCACGGCGACGGCAGCTTTTATGCCGAGTACGATGTAGTGCAGCCTCACCCGACCAAGAAGCAATGGTTTGTAGAGGCGATCAATGCCTGGGGCAAGCAGGACAACATTAAAACCGAAGCGAAATTGCTAGACGTGCCGCAATAAGGGGGGGCGATGGGCAACCCTAAGTACCTGTACGAGTTGCTGCTGGATCATTGCGGTGGCGACGCGGTGGTCGACGAGTTGATGATAGGTCTGGTTTGGACGCTATGTCGCGGCAGGGGCGATGCGACTACCGGTTTGGCGATGACGCCGGGGCACGCCACCCGGACGTTGAATTGGTCCGGCACCTTATGCGGCAAGCCGATCATCGATCTGGCCGCTTGGATTACCGAGTGGGAGCCGTATAAGGCGACCGTGGCGATGGCGGCGATCAACGCCAGCGTCAACGCCAGACCGCTACCGGATTCGCTGGCATTGGAAGGTCACGCCGAATACGCTAACTTGGCGGTGTTCGATTATTTTCTCCCGCGCCTGAAAGGCAAGAAAGTGGTCGTGATCGGCCGTTACCCTGGTATCGAACGGTATCAGGAGCAGATGCAGTTGACGGTACTGGAGCGCCAGCCGGCCGCCAGCGATTTGCCGGATTCCGCGTGCGAATTTCTGTTGCCGCAGGCCGATTGGGTGTTTTTGACCGCCAGTTCCATCCCGAACAAAACGTTTCCGCGACTGGCGGAGCTGGCTTGCCATGCCACGACGGTGTTAATGGGGCCGACCGTGCCGTGGCTGCCGCAACTGCACGAATTTGGTATCGATTACCTGGCCGGAGCCGAGATCGTCGACCCGGAGGTGCTATACCATACCGCTGCTCAGGGCGGGGGGGTGCGGATTTTCAACAACGGTTTGCGCTATCGGGTGATGGAATTATTGCCGAATCATAGCCTGGTTTGGTTGAAACAGCAGATTGCCGATTGTTTTGACGAGAAAAACCGACTGACGGCGGCAATGGATAGCTGGTACGCTAGCGGCAACCGTTCCCGCTTTCCGGATTACCCGTTGCTGGATCGACTCAATAACCGCCTGTCGCGGCTGGATTCCAGCTATAAAACCTTGTGGGACAGCCAGGCCACCATCTAAGCCATGATCGAATCGCTCGCCGACCCGTTCCAAAACCACCGCCTGTTGCTGTTTTATAAAGGCGACATCAGCGCCTTGACATTATTCCTGCAGCAAGCCTCCGGAAGTGTGTTCTTTCCGGAACCGTTGCCGCCACTGTCCGAAGCGTTGGAGGAAGATGAAGACGCGCCGGCCGGCAAGGTGAGCGTGCATCCGGCGATGTTGCTGAGCACGGCCAATCAGACTCTGCAATTGGACAACGATTTGCTGCGGATCGAAGCCGGTTTCGCCGAGCAAGTCGATGCGCCCGGTGGTGTGATTACGGTGTATATGGCGCGTTTCACGCTGCTCGACCCGCCGCATCTATTGATGGAAAGTCGTAACTGCAAATTTCGCACCTTACCGGAATTGCGCGGTCGGCCGCCGGCGGAAATGGAGTTGCTGCGTCGCGCGTACGTAAAAATGATGGAGGGCTAATATGTTCGACTTTCAGGATTTCGGCTTCGACTCGGCTAGCGACGGTTCCGCGGACGCATCGCCGCCGTCGACCGGTCCTTATATTCCCGAAGCCAGCGAATGCATGCGCTGCGGTATGTGCGTTAGTACCTGTCCGACGTTTCGCTTATTCCAGGTGGACGAACAGACGCCGCGCCGCCGGGTGCGTACCATCGCCAAAATATTAGCCGACGACGCTGGCGTTGGCGTCGAAGAACTCGCGCAACTCAACGATTGCGTTCAGTGCCGGACGTGCGAGACCGTTTGTCCCAGCCGAATGAGTTATGGGACATTGTTCGACCGGGCCCAAGCCAAATTGCGCGCGACGGCGAGGCCGTCTTGGTTGGCACGGCTGGGGTTGCGCTTGATCGAACGCAAGCACGCCCGGGCACTGTTGCTGCCATTCGTCACGCTGTATTTACGCTCCGGTTTGCAGAAACCGCTACGCGCCAGCGGACTGTTGGCGAAACTCGGTTTGGGAGCGGCCGAAGCCTTGGTTTGCGAGCCGTCCTTGGTCGGAATGGCCGGGATTTATCCGGTGGAGCGTCGCATCAAATATCGGGGCAGGGTAGCGCTGTTTACCGGTTGTTTGGCCGAACATTTCGATCGTCCGGTCCAGGTTGCGGGCATCAAGTTACTGAATAGGCTCGGTTATGAGGTCGTGGTGCCGGAAGAGCAGGGTTGTTGCGGCGCGATTCATCAGCACAACGGCTTGCCGGCGGAATCGATGATGGAAGCCAACATCGCCGCGTTTTACGCGCTGGAAGTCGAAGCGGTTATATACTCCGCCAGCGGCTGCGGGGCTATGTTGACCGAATATCAAGGCGGAGATTCCGAGACATCCGGTTGGTTTACCAAGCATTTGATCGACATCAACGAGTTTTTGTTGGCGCATTGGCCGGAAGATCTGCAACTGGCGGCTTCCAATCTGAACGTGGCGGTCCATGAACCCTGCAGTCAACGCAATGTATTGAAGAATAGTCAGAGCGTGTATGCCTTGTTGCGCAAGATTCCAGGCGTCAATCTGGAAGCGTTGGCCGACAATCAGTTATGCTGCGGTGCCGGCGGTACTTATATGCTCAGTCATCCCGAAAACGCCGAATCGTTGCGGGCCGCCAAGCGTCTGGCGATGGCCGGATCCGGAGCCGATGTCGTAGTCAGCGCCAACTTTGGCTGTGGTTTTTATCTGAACGCCGGGCAGCCCGCAGGCTCCAGAGTGGTTCATCCGCTGCAACTCCTCGCCGATCGCATCTAAACTCAAGGTGTCTTGTAGAGTTCTAACCTAACGGTCGTGAAAGGCTTTTCGTAAAATATGAGCGCGTGAGGGGCTTTAGCCGCGGTTGATGGCGTTCCGACGCAGGGATGTCCGTAACTCGCCCAACGCCTTTCAGAGTAATTTTGGGCTTGCGGTCGGTCGCCGATGCCGCTATGATCGCGTCAGGCTGGAAGTTTGCGAGGCGCGGTTGTCGGCGAATCATGTTGAATGGTAGCGCTGCCAGGCGATTTGGCCAGGATGGTGCGGTATCCGTCGATCGAGATACAAGCTGCTGCTTCAGAGTCTGTTTTAAAAATCGTTCCTGGGTGGAACGTTTGGCGCACGGACCGCCGCCGCGCGGGTTGGACTCTCTGTCCGGCCCGTTTTTTTGCCTGCCGTTTGGTGCCGGCGGTAAGAACAGGAGCCTGATTTGTCGCGTAACGAGCGTCGGCTAAGATGTATGTGGCGGCGCAGTCCTTTCGGGAAGATGCGCATTTTAGTTCCACGTCGATTCCAGTTACGATGCAGACAGTGATTATGATTTTGTTTTTAAAGGATATTCCTGCGAATACTCGACCCAACGAGTTACACGATTACGTGTTTTCGGCGTTTACGAACGGTGGAGATCAGGCGTCCGGTCGGGTTTTGAAAGCCGAGGTGATGGTGATTCGGGATAAGCAAACCAATGGTCTGGAGCACCACGGTCTGGTTTTCGTCGATTCGCGGGCCAGCGGCATGTTGGCGATTCAAAACCTGTCCGGCAAACCCTTCAGCAATACTTGCGTGTCGATCAGGCCGTATGTGCATAGGGATCTTAACAACGATAGGCGCTTGCTGGAAACGTCGGCCGGCTATCAGCAGCGCGGCATTGATCGGCGGCGGGGCGATCGGATCGAAATCCACATCGATTTATCCAATGTCTTCCATTACCAGGACGATATGTTGCCGGCGTGACTCGGTAGAATATGCAGGGAGATTAGTGAGGCGCCGCGTAAGGAGCATTCCGAAGCCAGAGGGGTAGGGTCAGCGGAACGCGGTACGGGCGCCTCGATCCAGATTAGCAACGTCCGATAAACTCAAGCTTAACGCATGGCACTAACCTAGGGGGCTTGCTCGCTATACTCCGACGATGACGGCGGCTTGCAGGTCGGCGTGGTAGGACGAACGCACCAACGGCGCGCTGGCTACTTGTTTGAAACCCATTTCGGTGGCGATTTCTGCATAGCGTTGAAATTGGTCCGGATGGATATAGGCCTGGACCGGCAAATGGTCCTTGCTGGGCTGCAAATACTGACCCAGCGTCAGCATGCTGCAACCGTGCGCCAACAAGTCGTCCAGCACCGCCAAAATCTCCGCCTCGGTTTCGCCGATGCCCAACATCAGGCCGGATTTGGTCGGCACCTGCGGCAGATGTTCTCGATGCAGCTTTAGCAGTTCCAACGATCCCTGGTAATCGGCGCCGGGCCGGGCTTGCTGATACAGGCGCGGCACGGTTTCCAAATTGTGGTTGAACACATCGCAGGGTTGCGCGGCCAAGATCTGCAGGGCTTTACCGACCCGTCCGCGAAAATCGGGGACCAACACTTCCACAACGGTGGCGGGGGATCGCCGGCGCACCTCGGCAATACAGGCGGCAAAGTGGCCGGCGCCGCCGTCGCGCAAGTCGTCGCGGTTCACCGAGGTGATGACCACGTACTTCAACGCCATCGCGGCGATGGTATTGGCCAGATGCGCCGGTTCCTCGGCGTCCAACGCTTGCGGTTTGCCGTGGGCTACGTCGCAGAACGGGCAACGCCGGGTACACAGATCGCCCATGATCATGAAAGTAGCGGTGCCGTGGCTGAAGCATTCGCCCAGATTCGGGCAGGCCGCTTCCTCGCACACCGTGTGGAGACGGTTGGCGCGCAGGGTCTGCTTTATCCGGTTGACCTGATCGCCGGCCGGTAGCTTGACCCGGATCCAATCCGGTTTGCGCAATACTTCGCCGGTCGTTTCGACCTTGATCGGAATCCGCGACAATTTATCGGCATTGCGTTGGTGGGTTGCGGGCGTGGAGCGGGAAGGGGCGTTCAGCGTCATGATTCTATCGCCTGAAGTAATTGGTGAACTATCGGAACGGCCAGTTCGTCGGTGCTTATCTTAACCCCCAAATCGGCCAGTTGGGTAACCGGCAAATTCGGGTAGCCGCAGGGATTGATGTCGCGGAACGGTGCCAAGTCCATGTCGTTGTTCAGGCTCAAGCCGTGATAGCAGCAGCCGCGTTTGATGCGCAGGCCCAACGACGCGATTTTGCGGCCGTCAACGTAGACGCCGGGGGCGTCGGCGCGGGCCGAGGCCGAAATACCGTATTGGCTTAGCGTGACGATGACGGCTTGTTCCAATAAACTGACCACCTGCCTTGGGCCTAGACTCAGCCTGCGCAGATCGGCCAACAGGTACACGATCAGTTGGCCGGGGCCGTGGTAGGTGATCTGGCCGCCGCGATCGCAGGCAATGACTGGAATCGCCGTCTCGCGCAGTAGGTGTTCGCGCTTGCCGTTCAGGCCCAATGTGTAGACCGGCGGATGCTCGACGATCCAGATCTGGTCCGGACTGGCGCTGTCGCGCTCGGCGGTGTAGTTTTGCATGTCCCGCCAGACCGATGCGTAGTCGTGCCGGCCCAAGTGTTGCAGGCTTGCATTCACTGGCTTACAGCGCCATCAACACGTCGGGACAGGCTGTCAAATCCAGGTAAATCGCGTCCAGTTGGCCGCGGCTGGTGGCCTCGATAACGACGGTGACCGCCGTGTAATTGCCGCCCTTGCTCGGCCGGCTAGTGACCGCGCCTTCGCGAATGTCTTCGACGTGGCGGCGGACGATCTCGACGACGATTGCGTCGAAGTCGTCCCGGCTCTTACCCATCGCCTTAATCGCAAATTGGCAGGGAAATTCCAGCAGGGAATCGGCTTCGCTCATGACAGCGACTTTTTATAGGTTTGCAGTAAATCGTCCAGCCGTTGCCAAACCGGCCCTGGCTTGCCGGTGCCGATCGGTTTGCCGTCCAATTCAACGACGGCGAGGATTTCCCGGGTGGAGCTGGCGACCCAGACCTCCTCGGCGGTTTGCAGGCCTTCCAGCGCGATGATGTCTTCGCGGCAGGGGATGCCGTCGGCGCTCGCCAATTCCAGAATCACGTCGCGGGTGATGCCCGGCAGGATTTCGTTGGATTTGGGCGGCGTGATCAATTCGCCGTCGATGACCGCGAACAGATTGCTGGCGGCGCCTTCGATAACGTAGCCGTTCTTGACCAGAATCGCTTCGGCGCAATCCCGATCCAGGGCTTGTTGGCGTAACAGAATGTTGGCCAGCAGGGTGATTGCCTTGATGTTGCAAAGCTGCCAGCGGGTATCGTCCAGCGTGATCGCCTTGATACCGGCCGACTTGCCTGGAAACGGCTTGATCTCCGAGCACATCGCGAAAACCGTCGGCACCACGGTTTCCGGGAAACCGTGATCGCGGGTCGGCGCATAGCCGCGAGTGATTTGCAGATAGATGTATTGGTCCTTGCCGGCCGACAGCAACGGCTGGAAGATGGCTTGCCAGTCGGCGACGCCGTGCGGCACCGTCAAGCGGATGCCGGCCAGACTGTTATTCAGTCGAACGATGTGGTCTTCCAGGCGGAACAATTTGCCGCCGTAGGCGGGTATCACTTCGTAAACGCCGTCGCCGAACAAAAAGCCGCGATCCAGCACCGACACCTTGGCTTCGGTCAACGGCAGATAGTCGCCGTTCAAATAAACAAGTTCGGTCATTCCTTCTCCAATAAACCGATGGCGGCATCGTACAAGCGCCGGAACAGGCCGCCCTCGGCTATCGCTTCCAGCGCCACCAGCGGTTTGCTGACGACGGTTTCGCCGGCCAACGACACTACCAGGCTACCGACCGTGTCACCCTTATTCAGCGGCGCGACGATGGCTTTGTCGGTCTGGCTTTCGGCTTTCAATTCGCTGAAATGCTTGCGCGGCGCGGTGACGTAGAGGTCTTCGGCCAAGCCGACCGGCAATTTCGAGGTGACACCCTTGCGCACCCGCGCTTCGCTCAAGGCCTTGTTACCTTCGTACAGCCGATGGGTTTCGAAGAAGCGGAAACCGTAGTTCAACAAGGACTGGCTCTCGTTGGAGCGGGCGTTCGGGCTGGCGGTACCCATTACCACCGAGATCAGCCGCATGTCCTCGCGTTTGGCCGAAGCGACCATGCAGTAACCGGCGTCGTCGGTAAAACCGGTTTTCAGGCCGTCGACCGAAGGATCGCGCCAAAGTAGCAGGTTGCGGTTTTGTTGGGTAATACCGTTGAAAGTAAACTCTTTTTGCGAATCCCAGCGGTAATATTCCGGAAATTCCTTGATCACCGCTTGCGCCAGCAGCGCCAGATCGCGCGCCGAACTGTAATGGTTGGGACTGGGCAGGCCGGTGGCGTTTTCGAAATGGCTATTGGCCATGCCCAGGCGGCTGGCTTGCTCGTTCATCATCGTCGCGAAAGTTTGCTCGCTACCGGCCACGTGTTCGGCCAGCGCCACGCTGGCGTCGTTGCCCGATTGAATCACGACACCTTGCAGCAAGTCCTCGACCGCCACCTGCTTGTTGACTTCGACGAACATTTTCGAGCCGCCGGTTTCCCAGGCGTTCTGGCTGATCGTGACTTTTTCGTCCAACGTCAAATGACCGGCCTTAAGCTCGCGGAATACCACGTACACCGTCATGATCTTGGTCAAACTGGCCGGCGCGACGCGTTTGTCGGGGTCTTTTTCGGCCAGCACCCGACTGCTGTTGAAGTCCATCAGGAAATAGCTGCTGGCGGCGACGCTCGGCGCGGCGGGCGTAAAAATCGGACTGGCGGCTTGCAGCGATGCGACGGTCAGCATTAACGACAGCCCAAACAACAGGCTGCAGGCCGTACGGAAGGATGGTCTCATGATTTCTCGGTAAAAAGTCGTTCGGGAAAGCGCCATTGTATCACCGAGACGCTCGGCTACGAAAAACCGCAAGCCCGTTCGGCGCCGGAACCCTGGGCTAATCCGGCGGCGCCAAGCACTTGAATCGGCATGTGCAATCTTGCTTTGCCATGCAAGCGGTTTGCTCGATCGGCCGTTCCAGCAAGGTTGCGATTAATGCCCGGTCGAACTCGCACAATTCCGGGTGGCGCTGAGCCATGTCGTGGTAGACGCAGTTGATGGCTCTAATTTGGCCGGTGTCGTCTTCGAGATTGGCGTGATAACCCAGCGACTGCATCAATTCGACTAGCGCGGCGGTGCGTTCGGCGAGACTCTTACCGGCAAAGCGAGGGGCCAAGGTCTCGGCCAGATTTTCGCCGGTTCGCCACATCAAGCGGCGTAAACCGGCTTCGCCCAATTCGTTGCGCAGTTGGTCCAGCAGCAAGGTACTGAACCAGGCGTATTGCTTGGGTAGCCGATTTCGGCCGGCCTCGGTCAAACCGTAACTGCGCGACGGCCGGCCGCCGGTGCTGTTCCAGGCGGCCTCGCGGATCAGTTGGTCTTTTTCGAGTCCGGCCAGATGCTGTTTGACCGCGTTGCGCGAAATCCCCAACGCGGCCGCCAGTTCGTCGATGCACAGGCCCGAAGGCGCATCTAATAACAGAGTCAGAATTTGTTCCTGGCGGGAGCCGGTTAAAACGTTCATCGAATTTTGCGGGCTGAGAAACGGGCCACTATTGTAGCGCGTTAGCTCGTGAATGGCCGGATTCTCGTGGGCGCGTGGCGGAGCTTACGATTAAATTTACCGAATGTTTTGATGGCGACCGGCAAAGGTAGCTAGAGCAGCCTATAATACTTAAAACATAAAAATATTGTAAAAGTATTTTTACCGGTTTATGCTGTGTCCGGGTCGAGCGACCCGACTTTATCAACGCAATCCACGGGAGATGCCATGAGCGCAGCAATTTCTTTGTACGAACAATTGGGCGGCGAAGCGGCCGTCAATGCCGCCGTCGATATTTTTTACCGCAAGGTGTTGAGCGATCACCGAATCAACCGCTTCTTCGACAACACCGACATCGACAAGCAGGCCGCCAAGCAGAAAGCCTTTTTGACGATGGCTTTCGGCGGTCCCAACCATTACAACGGTGCCGACATGCGGCGGGCGCACGCCCATCTGGTCGAAAAACTGGGCCTGGACGATACCCACTTCGACGCGGTGATGGAACACTTGGGCTCAACCTTGCGGGAATTGAACGTGCCGGCCGACTTGATCGCGCGAGCCGCGGCGATTGCCGAAAGTACCCGCAGCGACGTGTTGAACCGTTGAGCGCGGCGATGGCGGAAATCAAGATTAGCTTCAACGGCCGCCAGGCACTGTGCGGTGCCGGCGAAACGGTGCTGGATGCGTTTCTGCGTGACGGCATCGAGATCGATAACGGTTGTCGGCAAGGCGTATGTCATGCCTGTCTGGTGCGCAGTCTAGACGGCCCGCCGCCCGCCGCCGCGCAAGTCGGGTTGAAGCCGGCGCTGCAACGCGAAGACTATTTGCTGGCCTGTTTGTGCCGGCCCGAGCGCGATATGCGTTTGGGATTGGGTGGCGCGGCGGCGGGCTACACTGCGGCGGAGGTCGTCGAAAAGCGCAATCTGAATGCGCAGACGCTGTGGCTGGCCTTGGAATGCGAGCATCCGCTGGCATATTACGCCGGCCAATTCGTCAATTTGCGCCGCGCCGACGGTTTGATCCGCAGTTATTCGATCGCCAATAGCCGAAATTCGACCCGCCTGACTTTTCATATCCGCCGCTTGGCCGGAGGCCGCTTCAGCGAATGGGCGCATCGCGAACTGGCGGTCGGCGATCGGATCGACGTTTCCGATCCGCAAGGCTTTTGTTACTACCTGGCGGACTTGCCGGCGGCCAATCTGTTGCTGATCGGTACCGGCAGCGGTTTGGCGCCGCTGGCCGGGATTGTCGAGGAAGCCTTGCATAACGGCCATCGCGGGCAAATTCGGCTGTATCACGGTAGCCGAGACGTCGAGGGCCTGTACTGGCTGGATGAAATGCGCGACTTGGCGCGAGCCCACGCCAATTTCCATTACACGCCGTGCGTGTCGCGCGGCGACGCGCCGTCAGGCATTGCTGCCGGCCGTGCCAACGACGTGGCAATGGCGGAGTTGCCGGGTTTGCGCGATTGGCGGGTGTATTTGTGCGGCCATCCCGACATGGTGGATCGCGCCAAGCGTCAGGCCTATTTGAGCGGCGCGGCGCTGGCCGATATCCACAGCGACGCGTTTCACGTCGCATCGCCGACCTTGGATTAAGCCGGCTCGGCGCGGTCGCGGCCGTCCCCGTGCCGCTCGCGGAGCGCCGCGGCCCGGAGTAGGTCCACCACTTGCCGCAGTATGTCGTGGTCGGCGGCGCGGGCGGACACCATATAAGCCGGTAGAGTGAAACTGGGGCTGTTCGCCAGTGGAAACAAGCGGCCGGCCGCGATCAACGGCGCGGCGATCCGCTCCGGCAGAAAGCAGGAGCCGCCGTTACGCGACACCAGTTGCGCTGCCAGCCAGCCGATGTTAACGCGCTGGGCCGGTCCTTCCAGATCGGGGAAACAGTTGGCGTGTTTGGTATAAAACGCCGGACCCCAATCGACGTAGACGTAGTCCGGATCGGGCCAGCGGCGATTAGGTTCGCTGGCCAGCAAGATCAAGGTCTCGTCGAACAAATGCTCGATCAGCAGGCCGGCGCTGTGTTGCGGCGTGTACATCATGCCGATATCGATGCGGCCCTGGATCAGGCCGCGCATCAAGTCGTCTTCGAAACCGATTTCGCCGCGGATCGCGATGTCCGGAATCGTCCGGCGTATCTCGCCTATCCAATCCGGCAGCACCGCTTGCCACAGCCCGACGCGGGCGCCGATCGCGATGCTGGCTCGAAACCGGCTGGGTAGGCCGATGTCGTGGCGGGCTTGTTCGAAGGTCAGTAACAGGCTTTGCGCATGTGGCAGAAATCGCTGGCCTTGGCTAGTCAGCGCGGCGCCGGCGCGGTTGCGCACGAACAACGCGGCGCCCAACTCGGCTTCCAAACGCTGAATGCGGATGCTGACCGTCGATTGGGTGACGTACAAATGCCCGGCCGCTGCCTGAAAACTACCGTGGGCGGCCACGCTTAAGAAAGTCTTGATTTGGTCGAGATCCATGTCTTTGTATTGATTTTTTCGATATTAAAGTCCAATTAAATTCGCTTGTCTAATGTTATGCGGCTTTTTATAGTGGGTCACAGTCGAATAGAAAGCGATTCGCTGTTATTTGGTTGAGTGCTTTTTACGTTCCGCGATTGCTAATACTCTGGGGGAAGTCGATATGTCCGATTTAGAAGCTTTGGCTCCGCGCGAGGACGCGCCGGGGCGAGGCTGTAATACAGGGAGTCAAACCGCGATTATCCGGGCCGCATCGGCGCTTGCCGGATTGTGGCTGGCCGCCGGCTGCGCGGCGACCAGCCCGAAGCAGGCGGCGGATTCGGGCGTGGCGCCGGTTTCGGTGTTGGTCGTGCCGTTGCAAGCGCCGCCTCTGGAGGTCTGGCCAGACCTGATCGAACAACGTCAACCGGCTTACCGCCAGATTCGTCATCAAGCCTTGGACTTCCCGGTTCACCTGGCGGCGTTTCGCTTGCCCGGCGGGATTTTAACCAGCGGTGCGCTCACCGGCGACGACGCGATCGCGTCGCCCGGCCCGGATTGGTCGCCGCTGCCGGCCCTGGCCGAGCGGGCCGCGCTGACCTTGTGCGCGCGAGGGGTCTACGCCAGCGTTGCGGGTGCAATCGCCGCCTTGCCGCTGGCTCCGGAAACCGCCGATCCGGCGCGCTGGCGCGCCGCGATCCAGGCCTGGTACGCCGCGCCGGCCGCCGTCTACCCTGTTGGCGTCGCCGACAAAGTGCTGGAATTAGGGATGTTGGGTTGGCGAACCTTTGACGATCAATTGTCGCTGCGTTTGTTATGGAAATGGATCGATCCGGCCAGCGGCCGAGTGACCGGGCGCGGTAACGCGGAACGTACCTTGGTCGATCCGCAAGCGCGCGCCTCGTTAACCGTGGACGGTGCCGCCTTCAAGAGCGCGACGCTAAAACTGGGTGGCGCGTTACTCGACGACGGGTTGCCGACCGGTTCCGCCGGACGGCAATGAGCGGGCGCATGTTAAGACGCCAACGGGGATGGCGCTTCGGTTTATTCAACGCCTGTTTGGGGTTGGCGCATGCGCTGGTGATTTTCAATGCCGGGGCCTACATCGCCATGTTGCCGCGCGTCGCCGGCGGTTTGGGTATCGCGCCCAGCGAAGCAACCTGGACCCAGACCGACTACATGATGGCACTGGCGCTGGCTTATCCGTTGGGCGCTTGGCTGGTCAGACGCGTCGGCGACTACCGGGTGCTGGTGACGGCCTTGGTCGGTTTTGCCGTTGCATCCTGGTTGTGCGCCGCGGCGGACGGCTACGCGCGCTATCTGGCAGCGCGAATTTTACTCGGCGTTTGTGGCGGCATTTCGCTGCCGGCCGGGCAGACTTTGCTGTTGAACGAATATCCAGCGCGCGGAAAGTCGGTCGGTGTCGGCGTCTGGAGTGTATTTACGCTGACGCCGTTCAGCCTGGGGCCGCCGATCGGCGGCTGGATCGCCGACGAATGGGGGTGGCGCTGCCTGTTTTGGGCGAATGTGCCGATCGCGTTGAGCATTGCCGGCCTGGTCGCGGCCTTGCTATACCAGCGCAAGGTAGCCGTTGCCCGGTTGCGCTTCGATGGGCTGGGGTTGGCGAGTTGCGTTACGGCCTGGTTCGGTTTACAGACTTTATTGAATCGCGGCAACGACGTCGATTGGTGGCGGGCCGATTCGCAAATCGTCTTAGCGCTGGCGACGTTGTTGGCATTCGCGGTCTGGATAGGACGGGCGCGCTCAACTTGCCGACCTTATCTGGAGTTACGGCTATTGACCCATCGCAATTTCGCGGTTGGATTGACGGTATTGTGCGCCGGGTTTTTGGGGTTCCAGGGATTGTTGTCGCTGCTGATTGTGCAATTGCAGCTGAATTTGGGCTACTCGTCATGGTTGGCCGGTCTGGTTTTCTTGCCGATGGCGGTTTTCGCCAAACCGGTCGCGGCGGTGATGCATGAAATCGTCAAGCGCGTGGACGCCCGTTGGCTCGCGAGCTTGAGCCTGGCCGGATTTTCGGTGTGCTATTTTTGGTTGAGCCGCTTCGACGATAGCGCGGCTTTCGCGACGCTGTTGGGGCCGAAATTGCTGGAAGGCGCCTGCTTGGGCGGATTCTTCGTGCCATTAACCGCGCTGATGCTGCACGATTTACCGGCGCGGCGTCACGCCGCCGCGCTGGAATTGGCCGGCGCGCTGCGCATCGCGGCCGGCGCGATCGGTATTACCTTGCAAGGCTGCGTACTTTATCGGCGCGCGCCGCTACATGCCGTTCATTACGCTGAGTGGATGGGAGCCGATAGCGTGGCCGCCGAACGGGCTGCGTCGTGGTGGCGGGCCGCAGGCTATACCGACGATCGGGGCTTGGCCAGGCTGGCGAAAGCCGCCGCGCGGCAAGCGGCGATCCAGGGTATCGACGATGCGTTTTGGCTAGCCGGTTGCGGCTTTGCGATCTTGGCGGCGCTGGTCTGGCTGGCGCGGCCGACGCGGGTGCGCTCGGCGCTGGCCGATTGGCGCGACGGTCGAGAGGAAGCGGTCATGGAGGAAAACGCGTGAAACTCGCCGGCTGGGTTTGGATCGTTGCGCTAGCGGGGTTGGGCGGATGCGCCCAGTTTGGCGATTCCCGGCCGGCCGCCGAGAAAATTTCGCTCCCGCCGATGACGCAAACCTTGCGAGATGCGCAAACCGGCGCTTGGCCGGTATCGGACTGGTGGCGCCAATTCGGCAGTCCGGAACTGAATCGGCTGATCGAAACAGCGTTGGCGGAGAATCCCGACCTGGGTGTTGCCGCCGCTCGTTTGCGGCAGGCGCGGGCGCTGGTCGACGGTCAGGCCGCGGCACTCTATCCGACCGTGAGCGCCAATGTCGCTTTCAGTGCTCAGCGGTTTTCGGCCAACAGCGTTCAGGCGAAACTGGCCGGCGAGCAGTTTCGGCAATTATTAATCGATCCCGTGGTGTTACGGTATCACCTGGATCTTTGGGGTAGGGATCGCGCCGAATTGCAGCAGACCGTGGACGGCGCATTAGCTAGCGCCGCCGAATTGATGGATGCCCGGTTAATGTTGGCGGGTAGCGTGGCCCGAGCCTATTTCGACTTGGTCGCGGCCGAGCAACAACGTTTGGTCGGCGAACGCTTGCTGGCCAGTCGCCGGCGGTTGCTGGCCCTGGCGGCCCGTCGGCGCGATAGCGGCTTGAGCAGCGACGCGCCCTGGCTGAACACGCAAATAGACCTCGGCGAATCCGAGGCAAGCTTGGCGGCGACCGGCGCTTCGGTCGAACTCGGGCGGCATTTGCTGGCGGCGTTGGCCGGACGCGGCCCGGATTGGGGGGCGGATATCCGTGTCGAGCATGCGGCGCCGGCTTGGCCGGGTTTGCCGGCCGATTTGCCGTTGCATTTGCTGGCGCGGCGGCCCGATGTCAGCGCGGCGCGGTTACGTGCCGAGGCTGCCGCGGAAGCCGTGCATGTCGCCCTAACCGAGTTTTATCCGGACGTGAATTTGATCGGCTTGGCGGGCTTGCATAGCGTTAGCCTGACCGACGTGGTATTCCACGGTTCGAGTCTGGCGTACGCGGTTGGGCCGTCGTTGACATTCCCTCTGTTCGAAGGGGGTCGGCTGCGCGCTAATTTGGCCGATAGCGAGGCCGGTTACGACGCGGCGGTCGAGTTTTACAATGCGACATTGTCGACGGCGGCGCGCGAGGTCGTCGATGCCGTGAGCCGTGGCCGTGAGGCGTTCGCCACCGCTGAAGCGCTAGTCCAAAACCTAGCGGATGCGGAACGGACCAAGCGAGTGGCCGACATTTTGCGGCAAACGGGCTTAAGCGATGCCGCCGGTCCGCTTCAGGCCGCCGTTGTCGTCGATAGGCTGCACTGGCGAATTGCGACGGCGCAAGCGGCGCGGGCTAAGGCGGTTGTCGCGTTGTGCGAAGCCTTGGGCGGCGGCTTTCAGGAAGACCAAGTCCTGTCGGTTGGCCGATGAGCGAAGTCCGCGGACACGGTCCCCGAGCAGCCCTGCGTCGGCGCAATCGGCGTTTGCGGTGGACCTTGATCGCTTGCGTAACGGTCGCGTTGGCTTATGCCGCGCGCGGCTGGTGGCTGGATAGACACTGGGTGAGTACCGACGATGCTTTTGTCGCCGGCCATGTGCTTGGGGTCGAGGCGCAAACGGCGGGTACCGTGGTGGAGATATTGGCCGAGGACACGCAAGCGGTGGCGGCCGGTCAGTTGTTGGTCAGGCTGGATGGCCGGCATGCCGAAATCGGCTTGCGCCAAGCAGAGGCTGAGTTGGCGGATGCGGTTCGGCGGATCGCGGCATTGGCGGCGAAGCGGGACACCTTGCACCAACGCTTGGCGGCGCGCGGCGCGGCATTGGCGGCGGTCCGTCACGACCTCAACCGTATGCGTTTGGCGATTGACGAGGGCGCGGTATCCGAACAGCAGGTGCAAAATGCCGAAGATAAAATCCGCGAGCTGGAAGCGGCGGAGTTCGAAGTCGGCGCGGAACAAACCGAATTGGCGGCGCAACTCGGAACCACCGATATCGCCGAGCATCCCGCCGTCGAATTAGCCAAGCAACGCTTGCGTCGTGCTTATTTGGAGTACCGGCGTCGGGAAGTCCGCGCGCCCGTCGCAGGTGTCGTCGCTAAACGTAAGGCCAGGGTTGGCGATAGCGTTCAACCGGGCACCGCGCTATTGACCATCGTGGCCGTGGATCGTTTGTGGGTCGAGGCCAATGTGCCGGAAAACCGCATAGCCGGCATTCGTCCGGGTCTGCAGGCCGAAATCCGGGTCGATGCCTATCCGGACCGGCTTTATCACGGTCGCGTGGAGGGTTTGCTACCGGGTACCGGCAGCGTGTTTGCGTTATTGCCGACCGATAACGCGACCGGCAATTTCATACATGTCGCCGAGCGGGTGCCGGTCCGGGTGGTCCTGAGCAACGAGGAACTGGCCGAGCGGCCGTTACAGCCGGGATTGTCGACGCTGACTCGCATCGAACTGGTTGCCGATGATCGTCAAACTCCCCGACAATCGCTGGTCGATACGACCGCCGTCGAGTATAGAACCATGGTTTACGACGACGAGTTAGCCGGGGTAGAAGAGGCGATCGCGTCGATTGTCGCGGCCAACCGGCGGTAGCAAATGGGGTGTATTGGTTTGGCAAGGCATCATCGGCGAGATTACAAAAAGGCATAGAGCTGTTCTCTATGGGTAGCTCCATGCGTGGTCGGGTGTCGTTGCTCGAATAGCAGCTTCGCCCGACTTTGTTGGCTTTGGCACAATCTGGCGTTCGCGAAAGACTCGGATTTGGGCAGGAAGTGCCGGGCAATGCTGGGCCGCGACGGTCGGTTCGCCTATTTTCAGAGATCGCCGAAAATTTGGAACGGCTTTTGCTGAATGACTTTACCATCCATTGTCGAGAGTGTGCCATGACCTTACATATTGCCTCCATGATGCCGGACCGCGCGCTGGAAGACAGCGCGATCGCCAAGGCCATTACCAAAGTTGCCATCGATCTGGCCGGACTGCGCGAGCATCATCTGCAGAAGCGCATGCCGGTCGTGGATATTGTGTTTATGCTGCCGAGCCGGGTCGAAAAAGCCGATTTCGACGGCTTGCGCTTGCATTCTTTCGACGAGTCGATGCAGGTCTTGCGGGTCGAATCGGCGGTGCCCGAGAAAATGGTGGCGTCGTCTCACGCCGAGCGTTACGTGGTTGCGGTGATGCTAGATGCGATTGAAGCCGCCGGCGACTTTTTCGCCGAGAGAAGCATTTTGTTCGATGCGCCGGAACATCTGACAATGGTGCTTGCGTTGTTCCCCGATCGGCAACACGCGATCAATTAAGGCTCGCTCGGCTAAGTCTCGCGACTGGCTCGCGTCGCGGCCACTGGCGTCGCGATTGACGATAGTCTAGCGCATTTGAGGTTGTCGAGTCACTCTGACCGGATTGCTTAACGCGATTCGGCTTGGCCGGAAAAACGGTTTCGGGCTGGGTAGGTTTTAGTTTTCGGGGTGGATTTTGTGGCCGAATAATCGGTTGCCCCAAATTTAATGACACAAAAAAGCCGCTTTCCAGCGGCTTTTTTGGTAGAACCGATTAACGTTTCGAGTATTGCGGACGTTTTCTGGCTTTGTGTAGACCGACTTTTTTACGTTCGACGACACGGGCGTCGCGAGTTACGTAACCGGCTTTACGCAGGGGCGATCTCAATACTTCGTCGAATTCGATTAGGGCGCGAGCCAAGCCGTGTCTGATGGCACCGGCTTGACCAGATGGGCCTCCGCCGCTAACGAGGATGTTGACGTCGAAGTCGGCGGTTTTGCCCAACAACTCCAGCGGTTGTCTGGCAATCATCTCGTCGGTTTTGCGACCGAAATATTGCTCAACAGGGAGGCTGTTGATGGTGAATTTGCCTGAGCCGATGGTGGCGTAAACGCGCGCGACCGAGCTTTTGCGACGACCTGTTCCGTAGTACTGAGCTGCCATAAACTATCTACCTGCTTAGAATTCTAAAACTTTGGGTTGCTGAGACTGATGATTGTGCTCAGAACCCGCGTAAACTTTCAATTTTTTGAACATTGCCCGCCCCAACGGATTCTTAGGCAGCATGCCTTGTACCGCAGTCGTGATGATGCGGTCCGGGAAGGTTTGTCTCAATTTGCCCAGCGAAGCAGACTTCATGTTGCCTATGTAGCCGGTGTGGCGATAGTACATTTTGTCTTTTTCCTTGTTGCCGGTCACGCCGACTTTCTCGGCATTGATGACGATGATGTAGTCGCCGGTGTCGACGTGCGGCGTGTATTCGGGTTTGTGTTTGCCGCGAAGACGGCGTGCAATCTCAGTAGCAAGGCGACCTAATGTCTTTCCTTCCGCATCGATCACGTACCAGTCGCGCTTAACTTCCGCGGGCTTTGCACTAAATGTTTTCATTATTTGCTTCTCAAAGGTTGAGGCGGTCTATAAAAACCCGGAATTCTACTGAAACGTCAAGCCAAATTCAAGTTTATTTGGGTTTGAATACCGACGCTTAACCGTGTGCTTGCGTTTTATCGATCGCGTAAGCACCTGGCGCGCGGTGTTCGTAACGATAGTCGTCACTTCGGATTGTTATCAAGACCGGCTGGAGATCCTAGGATGCTTTGGCCTTTGGCCGCGCGGATTTTGGGTGACGAGAGCGAAACACGGTGTCCAGCGGCGAATTTCGATCGATGGAAAACTCGGGCTATCGATGCGACCCGTGATCAGTTCGCCAGACAGCGCGCGAACGGCACCCCAGTCCAGTATTGATAACGGCGATTTCACTGGTAGTCTTGCCTAAGGCGCGGAGAACCAAGTCCGAAACTGTCATAATCGCCCGCCTCGGGATACTATAGCGCTCCAGTGAGCGGCCCACTCTCGATCGGCTGGGGAGATTCGTCAATCAGCCGGTGTATCGCGAGCCGCGAGAACGATCATTTAACGCACAGACCAGAAAAATCGCTTATGCAAACATTAAACAGAACAATTACAAAAAATGTGACATGGATTTTTTTCGGCGCCTGCTTGGCCTCGTTTAACGTCGCCTGGGCCGAATCCGATATGCAACTGCAGGAAAAAGCGCTGAAGGCGCGGGAAATGAGTCGGCATCAGGAGCAAGGCGTCGATCATTCCGCCCACGCCGCTCCGGCAGACGAAACCGGCGGGTTTCGCGGCGTGTTCTACGGTTACTTGCCGTGTAAGGAAAAGGATTGCGATGGTTTTAAAATGACGCTGTCGCTCAAACCAAAAAGCAATTATTTGTTGGTAACCCAATACGCCAGGGAGTCCAGTCGGGAGTATTACGACAAAGGTAAATACGCGTGGGACGAAAAGTCCCGCACCTTGCTGCTAACCTCGAAGAAAGACGAATCGGTGCGGAAATTCACGATTCAGGACGACAGCACGCTGGTGTTGCTGAACAGCGACGGCAAGCCGATGGCCGGCGATCAGGACGACTATACCTTGCGCCGCAGCGACAAAGCCAAATCCCGCGAAGTGCATATTCATTAACGCGAGCAGGCGGCGAGGCGACCAATCTCCGCGCCGCCTTGCCGGGGCCGTTTTTTGTCGGTCTCGGCGGTGCTGACTTAGAGTTTGATCTTCAGCGAATGCAGCTTACGGTAAAGGTGGGTGCGCTCCATGCCGATAGCCGCCGCCAATTTGGCCACGCTGCCGCCGGTCTTTTCGAAGTGGTATTCCAGATAGGATTTTTCGAAGTGGTCGCGGGCTTCCTTTAGCGGCAAATTGAAAAATTCCGGCACGTTCGAGCCCAGTTTGGGTTGTTCGGCGATCGAGCCCAGCGCGGTCTTGACTTCGTCCAGCTCGATGTCGTCGCCGGCGCCCAAGATCATCAGGCGTTGCACCAGATTGCGCAATTCGCGGACGTTCCCCGGCCAGCTGTAGTTGCGCAAATAATTTTGCGCGGCCATCGAGAAGCGTCGGAACGGCAATTTTTCGTGCATCACGAAATGATCGACGTAGAAATTCAACAGTGCCGGTACGTCTTCGCTGTGATCGCGTAGCGGCGAGATGTCCAGCGTCACCACGTTCAGTAAATAGTACAAATCCTGGCGAAAACGGCCGCTGTTGACCTCCTCGTCCAGCGCTAACCGCGTCGAAGCGACGACACGTACATCCACTCTTACCGCCTGACTGCCGCCGACTCGCAGAAAGGAGCTGGACTCCAGCGCGCTGAGCAAGCGGGTTTGGGTTTCCGGGTCCATGCCGCCGATTTCGCCGAGGAACAAGGTGCCGCGGTGGGCTTGTTCCAGCAAGCCTCGATAAATCCGGCCGTTGTCCTCGCGGCCGAAAAACTCGACGGCGGCGTTTTCCGGCGAAATGCTGCCGACCGAGACGTCGACGAAAGGGCCGTCGCGCCGCGAGCTGGCGTTGTGCAGATAACGGGCGTACATTTCCTTGCCGACGCCGGCCTCGCCGACGAACAGCACCCGGGCGTCGTGTTGGGCCAGACGCTTCAGTTTGTCCTTGGTGCGCTCGACCACGGCGCTCTTGCCGACCGGCTCGACCGTGATCATCAGTTGTTGTTTCAGGCCGGCGTTTTCGCGTTGCAGAGAACTGGTTTCCAGCGCCCGCTCGACGATCAGCAGCAATTTAGCCAGCGACAGCGGTTTTTCCAGAAAGTCGTAGGCGCCCAGCCGAGTGGCTTCGACCGCCGATTCCACCGAGCCGTGACCGGACATCATGATCACCGGACACAGCGAACTGTCTTCGCCGACCCATTCGCGCAGCAAGGTGATGCCGTCGCTGTCGGGCATCCAGATATCCAGCAGTATCAGATTGGGCGGACGTTGATTTTTCAGCTTACGGGCTTCGGTGGCGTTTTCGGCCATCGCTACATCGTAACCTTCGTCTTCCAAAATTTCCGATACCAGTTGACGAATGTCCTGCTCGTCGTCGACGACCAGTATGTAGGGCGCTTGCTTGTTCATGAAGGGTTCCCGAATTCAAAGACCGGCAGTTGGATGATGAAGCCGGCCCCGGCATTATAAGACGTATCCACCCAGATCACGCCGCCGTGTTCCTCGATAATTTTTTTGACGATGGCCAGGCCCAGGCCGGTGCCCTTGGCCTTGCTGGTCACGTAGGGCTCGAAAATCGTTTCGATCTGCTCCGCATTCAGGCCGCTGCCGTTGTCGTACAGGCTCAGTTCCACGTATTCGGCGTTGTTGCGCACCACCTTGGCGATCTTAATCGTCACCCGGCACTGTTCGGTGGTCGCTTCCTGGGCGTTCTTGATCAGATTGTGCAGCACTTGGCGAATGCTGACCGGGTCTGCTTCGACGATCACTCGTTGATTCTTGAAGTCGGTGTCGAATTTGATGCCGAACGGCGTGTACAGCGCCAGCACTTCTTGGATCAAGTCCAGCAAATGGATTTTTTCGACTTGCTTCTTGGACGGCCGGGCGTACTCGGAAAAGTCGTCGACCATCCGTTTCATCGCCTCGACCTGTTGGACGATGGTGCGGGTGCCGCGTTGCAAAAACTCAGCGCCGGCCTCGTCGAGTTCCTTGGCCAGTTTGTGTTGCAGACGTTCGGCCGACAGCTGAATCGGCGTCAACGGATTCTTGATTTCGTGAGCCAGTCGGCGGGCTACTTCGCCCCAAGCCGCGTTCTTTTGGGCTTGTATCAAGTCGGTAACGTCGTCGAATACCACCACCGCGCCGGTGCGGCTGCCGTCCTGCTGGAACAGCGGCGTGCCGCGGCACAGCAATTCCTGGCGGCCGTTGGGGCCGAGGAAGACAATGCGCTGCTCCCAGATGTCGTCGGCTTTTTCCAGCAGTCGCTGGATCGCTGTCAGCATGTCGGCCAGTTCGACGTGATTGGCGGCCAGTTCCGGTAAGGTTTGGCCGACGAAATGGCTGACCGGGATGTGCAGAATTCGGTAGGCGGCCTGGTTGGCGGTGCGGATGTAGTAGCGGGCGTCGAAGCTGATCACGCCGGCGGTCAGATTGGCGAGAATGGTTTCCAGGTAGGCGCGTTGATTTTCGACTTCCAGGCCGGCGGCGCGGGTTTCGTCGCGGGAGCGGCCGATACGCCGGGTCATCTGGTTGAACGATTCGACCAAAAAGCCCAAATCGTCCTGGCTCATGACCGGCAGTTGCTGTTGATAGTCTCCCTCGGCGACGGCCTGGGTGCCTTTGACCAACTCCTTGACCGGCGCGACGATGTTGCGGATGCTGATGAAAGCCACCCAAATCGCCGCGAGCAGACTCAACAGTAGCACCAGCAGCAATATCAACGAGAAACTGGTTTTCAGCGAGTCGCGTAGAAAATTCATCTGCTGGTAGCGAATGAAGGCGAACTCGATCGAGTCGGCCAAATCGGTGACCCGCAGCGGAATCGGATACAGCACTTGCAGGTAGCGACTTTGGTCAGGCTCCAGCGAGACGATGATGCGGACCAGCATGTCGTCGTTGTCGCCGGGATCGAACGCGAAATATTGCTTGTTTTGACGTAGCTGCAGCCAGATCTGTTCGTCCGGCATATGCGGCAGAATGTCGCTGGGATTGACGCTGCTCGACGCCAAAATCCGGCCTTGATGGGTGAAGACCGCCAGTTCCAGCGCGCCGGATTCGGCCCACAGCGAGCCGATTTCCAACGCGATCAGATGCTCCGACTTACCACGCAATTTGTCGGCCATTTGCTGGGTTTGCTTAATGTGCCAATTCATCCGTTGGGTCAGTGACGACTGGCTGAGTTCCAGCGCGTCGTCCATCGCCCGGTCGATTTCGACGTTGAACCAACTGTCGATGCCTTGATGCAGGAATTGCACCGAAAAATAAAACACGATGGCCGCCGGAGCCAAGGCCAATAACACGAACAGCGACACCATCCGGGTGGTCAGCCGGGAGCCGGCCTCCTTCTTCTTCAGTTCGCGGACCAGCGAGTAAGCGTTGACGACGACCAGTCCCAGCAGGATGATCGATCCGAGCGTATTGATGACCAGCAGCCAGGAATACATTTCGCCGAGTTCGGACGATTCCTGGCTGGCGCTGCTCATCAATTGCAACAGCAGCAAGACCGCCCCGAACAGGATGACGATCAGAGCGCTGGCCGGCAGTTTTATTTTGGGATTGACCATAAATACCAGTCGCTGGACAAAAACCACCGATGGTCCAGATAGGCCATCGGCCGGAGCGGAATCGGCAGGGCTTCGCGGTCGAAGCGGGTTTTTACCGCGAGCTGTAACGGCGTCGCGTCGAGATTTTCGCCGGCCGGCGCCATGTCCGTGCTGATAGACGCCATGAACGCCAAGGCCGCGCTCAGGGTTAAAAACATTTCGCTGCCGCCGTTTCCGGTTTCGACGGCGTATTGGTTTAGCAAGGCGTGAAATTGCAGGGTGTAGCGCAGTTCGCGGCTGTAGACGGTTTCTTCCCATAACCGGCCGGGGCGACGTAACTCGATAACAACACGCCAGGTTAGCGGTACCCCTTTATGCAGCGCTTCCTTGGCGGTTGGACTCAAGCGATATTCGATTTGCACGCCGGCTGAGTAACCGTATTCGCTGGTTTTCCATTGTGGGTCGCCGATTTTTGCCGAGTAATCGCCGCCAGAGGCAGTTGGTAGCCAGAAGGCGATGATCAGCGACAGCAAGGCGCTGATCCAGCGCCGATTTCCGGGGTATCCGCGCGCGGGGTGTCGCTTGTCGCTCTGTGCGCTAGCGGCACTTAGCGCGGTGTCAGGCGGATTTCCGCAGCTTGGCATAATAGAATCCGTCCATTTGCCGGTCGCCGGTTAGAATCTGCCGGCCGTGCGGCCGCGCCAGTCCCCAATGAGCGGCGATCGGCAGTTCGGCGG